>NZ_JAJSYW010000116.1:0-21812 GCF_036815005.1 Streptomyces sp. IBSBF 2435
CCCAGGATCCCCCCTCAGCCCCGGGACCTCTCCCGGCGATGCGCTTACCCGCCTCGGGCGCCTGCCCCTCGCGGCGCCCCCCGCGGCAGAGGAACCGGGCCCGCAGGCGCGCGGGGAACCGCGCGGCCGGCCGGGACGGCGCGAAAGGGCGCGCCGCCGCCGCAAGGGGCACTCGCCTGGGGGCGCGAGGAACTGCGCGCGCAACCCGCCGCCGGCGCACGGTCCGGGTACGGGGCCGGCCCGGCAGGGCGACCGGCGGCTAAAGGGAAGAAACGATCTTGCCGGTCCAGATGTCGGTGCCGTGCGGCATGGCGAGCACCACCAGGGTCCCGAAACCGTCGAAGTCCGTGGTCGACACCACACCCACCCCCCGGCCCCCGGGCCCGCCGAAGGTGAAGTGCTCGGTGAGCCGGCGCAGCCGCCCGTCCCCGTCGAGCCACGCGTCGAACGGCACCCGGGTGACGGCGAAGCCCTCGGCCGCCGACGTGAGCGCCCCGGGCGCCCCCGGCTCGGCCGCCCGTGCGGCCCGCCCGATGTCCGCGACGCCGCGGAAGTGCCGCACCGCGGCGCCCCGCAGCGTCTGCTCGCCGACCAGCACCACGTCCCGCGCGCCCCGCAGCAGTTCCGCCGCGGCCAGCGGCTCGGTGGCGCCGCCGGTGACGAGGTTGCCGTCCGGCAGCGTCGTGGTGTCCACCCGTACCCACTTGCCCGCGGGGACGCCCTCACCGCGGTCCTTCATGTAGAGCGCGCCCGGCGTCAGCAGCTCGGTGATCGGCCGGTGCTCCTCCGCCCCCGCCGCGTCCCTGGGCAGCGCCAGGGTCAGTTCGCCCTGCCGCCTGGCGAAGTCGAAGCGGCCGGTGCCGGTGACGGTGACCCAGGTGCCGCCGCTGGCCATCCGCATCGAGGTGTCCACCAGCGCGCTGCCGGCCCGCACCAGCGCGTCGGCCGCGTCCCGTACCGCCGCCGCGGGGTCGCCGCCCTTCGCGCCGGCGGGCCCGCCGGCCGCGGCGGCGCCGTGCTCCACGCACCCCGCGACCAGCGCCACCGCGCACCCGGCCGCCGCCACCGCCGCCGCCGTACGCCGGAGCCGCGGCCCGGCGGCCGTCACCCGTACACCACGTACACGTCCACCCGTGGACATCGCCGCCACCATCCCTGAACCACCCCTGTTACGCGCGTGGGCCTCACCTCGGTAACGACGGTCGGAAGGGCGCCGTCACGCCCGCTACCGTGGTGGCGTGCTCAAGTTGCGTACCCAGGGCGGATGCCGGGACGAGACCGGTCAGGGACCGGCGGCCGGCGATCACCGGACGTCCGTGGTGGAGCGGGGCTCCTTCGCCGGCGCCCTGTGCACCTGCGGCTGGAAGGGACCGGCCCGCCGGGCCCGCGACCGGGCCAGACGCGACGCCCGGGAGCACACCGCCGGCTGATCACCGCTGAACGTCGGCTCCGGGGACGCAACCACCACCCCGTCCGCCACGTCTAGGACTTGCAGAGTCCTCCGTCGCCGGAGCGCCGCGCCCCGGCGCGCGCCCGGCGGGAATGTGGCGGTGAAGCACGTGGATGAGTCGGCCCCCCGGCCCCTGGCCGAGTCCGTGCCCAGGCCCGCAGACACGACCCGGGCGCGGCGGCGTACCGCGCTCAAGGCGGGCGGCGGCGCGCTCGCCGCGGCCTGGCTGACCGGCTGCGGCCCGGCCGGCGGGGACAGCGGCGCCGACGGCAAGGCGTCCCCGCCGTCCACCGGCACCGGCGCCCCGTCCCGCACTCCGAGCCCGAGCTTCTCGCCGGTCGCCGCCGACTGGCCCAAGCTCGCCGCCGCGCTGCACGGCAGCCTGGTCCGCCCGCAGGACGCCGCCTACGGCACCGACCGGCGGCTCTACAACACCCGCTTCGACAACCTGCGCCCGGCCGCGATCGCCTACGTCACCGGCGCCGACGACATCCGCCGCTGCCTGGACTTCGCCCACCGCACCGCGACGGCGCCGGTCGTCCGCAGCGGCGGCCACTCCTACGCGGGCTGGTCCAGCGGCAACGGCAAGCTGATCATCGACGTCTCCCGGCTCAAGTCGATCCGGCTGGACGGCACCACGGCCACCGTCGGCGCGGGCGCCAAGCTCATCGACGTCTATGACACGCTCGGCAGGCAGGGCCGGACGATCCCGGCCGGGTCCTGCCCCTCTGTCGGCGTGTCGGGCCTCGCGCTGGGCGGCGGGCACGGCGTGATGAGCCGGTCCATGGGCCTGACCTGCGACAACCTGATCGGCGCCACCTTGATCACCGCCGACGGCACGACCCACGAGGTGTCCGCGGACCACGAGCCCGACATCTTCTGGGCGCTGCGGGGCGCGGGCTGCGGGAATTTCGGCGTCGTCACCTCGCTGCGCTTCAGCACCCACCCGGTGCCCGCGGTCGTCACGGGCTACCTCACCTGGCCGTGGAGCCGGGCCGCCGCCGTGGTCGGCGCCTGGCAGAGCTGGGGACCCGACCAGCCGGACCACATCTGGTCGGCACTGCACCTGGACTGCGCCCCCGGCGGCTCGCCGACCGTCTCCGTACCGATGCTGTCCACCGGGTCACGCGCCGACCTGGCCGCCGCGGCCGACCGCCTCGCCGACAGCGCCGGCGCCCCCGCCTCGTCGGTCTCGCTGAAGCCGCACACCTATCTGGACGCGACCTTCTCCTACGCGGGCTGCGCCGGCCTGTCCGCGGCCCAGTGCCATCTGGCCCCGGCCGGACGGCTGGGGCGCGAGACGTACACCGCCCGCTCCGACTTCTACGACACCAACCTGCCGGCGGCCGGCATAGAAGCCCTGCTGGCGCAGGTCCAGCGGCTGGCGAACACCTCGGGCGGCGGCGCGGGCAGCATCGCCCTGACCGCGCTGGGCGGTGCCGTCAACCGGGTCTCCCCCACCGCGACCGCCTTCAGCCACCGCGGGTCGCGCTTCCTGGCCCAATACCTGGCCTCCGACTCCTTGTCGGCGACCTCGTGGCTGGACACCACGCACAGCGCGATGCGCCGCTACGCCTCGGGCGGCGCCTACCAGAACTACACCGACCCGGCCCTGACGGACTGGCGCACCGCCTACTACGGGCAGAACGCCGACCGCCTCACCGCGCTCAAGCGCACCCTCGACCCACAGCGGCTGTTCGACTTCCCGCAGGCCCTGTGAGCGGCCGGCCCGCCGCCAAACGGCCGGAACCCGGCTGAACGACAGGCCTCAGGCCGCCAGGTCCTTGTCGTCGGCGCTGTGCCAGCGGTGCGGCGAGGCGGCGCGCGGCGGCCGGCCGTAAGGCGTGGGGCGCGCCCGGACCAGGAAGGACGCCCGGGTGCGGGCCACGGCCCTGGTCAGGGCGGTGAGCAGGGCCAGGGCGGCCGGGGCGAGCAGCAGCACGGTGGCGGCGCCGAGCGCGAAGCCGCCGACGACGTCGGTCGGGTAGTGCACGCCGAGGTAGACCTGGGTGAAGCCCTCGACCAGGGCGAGGCCCATCGCGATGACGCCCGCCTTGCGGCTGACCATGAACAGGCCGACCGCGGCCGCCGCGATGAGCGCCATGTGGTCGCTGACGAAGGAGGTGCCGTGCTGCCCCGACACCAGTACGTCGAGGCCGTCGTGGTCGACGTACGGTCTCGGCCGCTGCACCAGCGCGCGTACGGGGAAGTTCAGCAGCAGGGCGATGCCCGCGGCGAGGCAGGACCACAGCACGCCGGCGACCGCGGCGGGCGCGTCGGCGGACCGCCGGGCCACCCGCCACCAGCACCATCCGGCCAGCAGCGCGGTCACGGCGATCAGGCCGTACTCGCCGAAGAACTCCGCGGCCCGGTCGACGCCGCGGGGTGCCTGCTTGGCGAGGTCGTTGATGGAACGGAGCAGGGTGATGTCGGGGTTCGCGCTGTCGTTAGCGACTTCTGCCATGGCGATGGTGCCCCTTACCACTAGCAACTGACCGTGCCTCAGCGGATCGGCACGTCCGCAACCTCCGTCGCTTGCGTACCAATCCATTGTTGCCCGTAAAACGGCCGACACGGTACGTAGCGTTCCGGTCTTCGCCAGAAGATCACCATGCTGTTATCCAAGGGTGACCAGTGGACATGCATACCGGCCGACCGTAGGCCAGAGGGTGACGCCCCGCTGTCGAAAGGGTGTCCTGACGGCCCCTCCGGCCGCCCGCTTCCGGCTCAGGCCGCCGCCGCGGGCAGCGCCGCCGCGCCCGCCTGGGTGACCCGGGTCGCGCCGATGAAGTCGGGGCTGTCGATCGGGTCGAACCTGATCTCGGCGCCGGTGTGCGGGGCGTCGATCATGTAGCCGCCGCCGACGTAGATACCGACGTGGTGGATCGAGCGCGGGTCGTTGAGGTTGTTGGCGAAGAAGACCAGGTCGCCGGGCAGCATCTCGTTCCTGCCCGGGTGCGCGCCGGCGTTCCACTGGTCATTGGCGACCCGCGGCAAGGTGATGCCGACCGAGGCGTACGCCGCCTGCGTCAGCCCCGAGCAGTCGAACCGCCCGCCCTGCGCCGCCGTCCCCTCGCCGCCCCACAGATACGGGGTGCCGATCCGCTGCTGCGCGAAGTAGATGGCGCCCGCCGCCTGCTGCGACGGCTGGACCGTCCCGACCGGCGCGGCGAAGCTCTTCTCCAGGGTGCGGATGGTCTTCACATAATTCCGCGTCTCCGCGTACGGCGGCACCCCGCCGGACTGGATCACGGCGTACGCCCCCGCGTTGTACGCCGCCAGCATGTTGTCGGTGTTGTCGCCCGGCACGTTCTTCACGTACGACGCCAGGTCGCAGTCGTAGGTCGCCGCCGACGGGATCGCGTCCTGCGGGTCCCAGACGTCGGCCCTGCCGTCGCCGTTGCCGTCGATCCCGTGGGTGGCCCAGGTGCCCGGGATGAACTGGGCGATGCCCTGCGCCTGCGCGCCGCTCTGCGCGCGCGGGTCCCAGCCGCTCTCCTGGTAGAGCTGGGCGGCCAGCAGCGCCGGATTGATCGCGGGGCACAGGTCGCCCCACTTCTGCACGATGGGCTGGTAGATGTCGGGCACCGCGCCCTTGGCCAGTCGCACCGCACCGCCGGACCCGCCGCCCGCCAGGCCGACCGCGGCCGAATACGTACCCACCACCAGCAGAGCCATCAAGGAGAAGAACAGCCCGCCGCCGAAGATGACGGCCAGCCAGACCTTACGTGCCATCAGTGCCGCCTCCCCTTCCGTGTGTCTCCGCCCCACCGTGAAGGAACGCACGTTCCCATCGTTGCCCAGCGGTTATGCTCGTGATACACAGAGTAGTCATCCATGTCCCATCGAACACCGGTCCGCGCACCAGTCTGACGGCTCCGGGCCGGATCACACGGACGATCCGCCGAGAAAGTCGCTGAGCGACGCGCAACAGCGGAAACGTCGGTCAAGATAGATGCTGGCCCCTTGCGCCCCGGCAGGGGAGCCAACTGACAGAGCGGGGTGGTGAGTTACATGTTCGTGGCAGCCCCCAAGGGCGACATCAACACCATCATCGGCGGCATCGCACCGGACTGGGGACCCTTCGGGTCCCTCGGCCAGGAAGCACGTGTGATGATCGAGGTGGTCATGGCGGTGGCGATCCTGCTGTGCCTGGCCATGGCCATCTGGGGTGCGGCGAAACAACGGATCGGCGCGACCGCACTGCGCGACACCTTCAGTGCCGAGCAGGGCAAGGGGTTGATCATCGCCGGGCTGACCGGCGTGTTCATCATCGGATCCCTCGGCACGCTGTTCACCATCGTCTACGGAATGGCCGTGTAGCCGGGCGCGCCGCCGCCCGCCCGCCGGCCACTCCCCCAGGTCACGTCCCCGGAGCCCGTCCCAGGCTCCACCTTCCCACCCGAGGCTGCGTGCTGATGCCCACTCGACCAAGCAGCGGAGCGGTCCGCCCGATGCGGCTCCGCC
This sequence comes from Streptomyces sp. IBSBF 2435, assembly GCF_036815005.1. Classification (NCBI taxonomy): domain Bacteria; kingdom Bacillati; phylum Actinomycetota; class Actinomycetes; order Kitasatosporales; family Streptomycetaceae; genus Streptomyces; species Streptomyces sp. IBSBF 2435. The sequence continues at coordinate 5,918 of NZ_JAJSYW010000116.1, forward strand.
GCGCGCCCGCGGCGCCCCGAGGGGCGGCCGCGCGATGAGTCTCGGCCAGGACGGACCTCCGACCAGGACCCGGATGCCGGAGGGTCGCACGACCCACGGCGGCACCCGCCGCCCGCAGCCCCGGCGCGCCCTGGTCACGGTGGTGGGCATCGTCATCCTGCTGATCGCCGCCCTCGCCTTCGCCAACCGCGGTGACCACCCGTCACCCGCGGCCGGCGCCGCGGACACCGGCAGCACGGCGGGCGGCTCCACCGGCACCCGCGGCACCGGCGCCGCGCCCACGGCACCGACCGGCCAGAAGCCCGTCGACGGCAAGAGCGGCGCGGGCATCCCGGCCGGTTTCGCGCACACCGACCAGGGCGCCCAGTCCGCGGCGGCCAACTACGCGGTGGCGCTGGGCTCGGCCGACATGTTCAACACCGACCGCAGGCACCGGATCGTCAGTGCGATCTACGACCCCGCCGTCAGCCCGGGCCTGCAGACCGACCTGGACCGGGCCTACACCGGCGACTCGCTCAAGAGCCTCGGCCTCACCGCCGCCGGCACCGCGCCCGCCGGCTTCACCTTCGTCTCCCGCACGGTGCCGATCGGCACCAAGGTCGGTGCGGACAGCGCCGGCACCCCCGACGCCAAGACCGTCGAGGTCTGGTGCACCGACCTGGTCGGCCTGGCCGGCACCGGCTCCACCAAGCCGGTCAGCACCGCCTGGTTCACCATCACCGAGAAGCTGGTGTGGTCGGGCAGCGACTGGAAGATCCGGTCCTCCACCCAGAAAGAGGGCCCCGCCCCGGTCGCCGCCGACAACCAGGCCGCCTCCGCCGACGAAATCGCCGGCGCGGTCAGGGACTACGGAGGGTTCACGTATGCCAGGTAGCAGCCGCACCCGACGTCAGACCCGCACTTCGGCCGGCGCGGCCGGCCGGCGCCGCTGGTCCGTACCCGCAGCGCTGACCGCGCTCACCGCCGCGGCGCTCACGCTGCCCGCCCAGGCGGCGCTGGCGGCCACCCCGACACCCTCGGCGACGGCCGGTGCCCCGTCGGCGGCACCGCCCACCAGCAACGCCTGCGACGGCCTCATCGGCGCCGCCAAGGACTACTGCACCAAGGGCGACCCCGGCGCCCCCGCCAAGGGCACCAACCCCACCGACACCCTCGACCCGCTCACGTCGCTCGCCAAGGGCTGCGCCAATGCCGCCGCGTGGACGATCGACAAGCTGTCGGCTGCGGTGACGAAGACGACGCAGGTGGACTTCACCAACACCGCCTTCCTGCGGCAATATGCCGTGGTTTTCGCCGCCTCGACGATCCTGACGCTGATCCTGTGGCTGCTGGCGGTGGCCAAGCGGGCGGTGCGCGGGGCGCCGATGACCGAGGCGCTGACCGAGGCGGTCGGCTTCCTGTGGCTGACGGTGCTGGCCTCGGCCTTCACCCCCCTGATCCTCTACACCGTGGTGTCGGCGACCGACGCGGTCACCGACGTGGTGGCCTCGGGCACGAAGTCCGACACGGACGTCTTCTTCGGGTCCTTCTCCAGCGCCCTGACCAAGGGCACCGACATCGGCGGCGGTCCGATCATGCTGATCGTGGTGTCGATGGTCTCGGTGCTCGCCGCCGGCGTGCTGTGGCTGGAACTGGTGATCAGGGCGGCGCTGCTGTACGTGGGCGCGCTGCTCGGCACCGCGGTCTACGCGGGCCTGGTGGACAAGAACATGTGGCACCACGTCAGGCGCTGGGCCGGCATCATGATCGCGGTCATCCTGATCAAACCGGTCATAGTGATCGTGCTGGGCCTGGCCGGTGCGCTGTCCTCGTCCGACAACGGTCCCGACGCCTTCTCCGCGGTCGTCTCCGGCCTGGCCATCATCCTGCTGGCGATCTTCGCGAGCTTCATGATCTACCGCTTCGTGCCGGGCTTCGGCGACGACGTGGTCAATCTGCGCAACGGCCGCAAGGCCGGCGGGCAGAGCCAGGCCGCCGCCGTCATCTCCTCGCCCGCCGCGCTGGTCAAGCAGGGCATCAAGACGCACAGCGCCCGCGGCGGCCCGCAGGAGCAGGCGCAGGGCGGCGGCCCGCAGCCGTCGAACGCGGTGGCCGGCGGCATGGCCGCGCACAGCTCCCGCGGCGGCAACCAGGGCGGGGGCGGCGCAGCCCCGCCCCCGCGGCCGAGCGGCGGGCAAGGCGGAGGCGGCAGCTTCGGCTCGCCCTTCCGGGCGAACCAGGGACCGAACAACGGCACGCAGGGAGGTGATCGCGGGTGACGACCCAGCCCTTCACCCAGCCGCGCCGCACCTATCTCATCGGCAAGGCACGGCCCAACGCGATCGTGGGCAAGAACCGCGAGACCGGCGAGATCGTGCTGATCGTGCTCGGCGCCGGGCTCGGCATGCTCAACGGCCTGCTGGTGCCGGTGCTGCTGCTGCGTATCGTCGGCCTGATCGGCTGGCCCATGCTGGCGCTGGCCGCGGTCTTCCTGCCGTACCGGCGGCGTACGTTCTACCGCTGGTTCGAGATCAACCGCACCTACCGCCGTACGCTGCGGGTCACGCCCACCTACCGCTCCACGGTGCAGGAGGCGGGCACCACGCTGGACGGGCGGGAGATCGAGGTGGGGCCGCCGCCCGGGATCGGGCGGATCAGCTGGCTCGCGGCGCCGTTCGGGCCGGACGAGATCGCGGTGCTGCTGCATGTGGACCGGCGTACGGTCACCGCGGCCATCGAGATCGAGGGGCCCGGCGTCGGACTGCGTGACAGCGAGGACCAGGAAGCCCTGGTGGAACGCTTCGGCACCCTGCTCAAGCACGTGGCCAACGGCGACGGTTTCGTCACCCGGCTCCAGATGCTGGCCCGTACGCTGCCCGCCGACCCCGACGCGCACGCCAAGGACGTCGCCCAGCGCGGCGACCCGGACGCCGACCGGTGGCTCAAGGAGTCCTACGAGCAGCTCCAGTCGATGGTGTCGACGTCCTCCGAGCAGCACCGGGCCTATCTGGTGGCCTGCATGCACTTCACCCGGGAGCTGGCCGCCGAGGGCAACGCGATGGCCCGGGCGACCGTGGTGCGCGGCACCAAGGTCGACAAGGACGCGGGCCTGGCCGCGGTGATGGCCCGTGAGCTGAACGACATCTGCGCCCGGCTCGCCGAGGCCGACATCCGGGTCAGGCAGCCGCTGGGCCAGGCGCGGCTGGCGTCGCTGGTCCACTCGATGTACGACCCGGACCATCCGATCGACCACATCCAGGCGATGACCAGGCGCAATGCCTGGCCGGCCGAGCTGGACGCGACCGAGCCGACCTTCCTCCAGGCCAAGACCCGCGAGTCGATCACCCGGGCGCCCTGGCACCATGCGACGGCGTGGATCAAGGAGTGGCCGCTGACGCCGGTCGGGGTGAATTTCCTGGCCCCGCTGCTGGTGCACACCCCGGACGTGATCCGTACGGTCGCGGTGACGATGGACCTCGAACCGACCGATGTGGCGATCGAGCGGATGCTCACCGAGAAGACCAACGACGACGCGGAGGCCAGCCGAGCCGCCAAGATGAACCGGGTGGTGGACCCGCGCGACGTGGCCCACCACGGCCGGATCGACCAGCGCGGCGAGGACCTGGCCAGCGGCGCCGCGGGAGTGAACCTGGTGGGCTACATCACGGTGTCCTCGCGCTCCCCCGAAGCGCTGGCGCGCGACAAGCGCACCATCCGCGCTTCCGCCGGTAAGTCGTATTTGAAGCTCGAATGGTGCGATCGTGAGCACCACCGGGCATTCGTCAATACGTTGCCCTTCGCGACCGGCATCCGCCGCTAGGTCCCGCCAAGCCCGCCCATACGAGGAGAGGCCATCGCCATGCCCATGTTGGACCCTCTTTCGGCGCTCACCGACGCGTTCACCGGCTTCCTGTTCGGCCGGGTCGAGTCGACCCGGCTGCCGGTACGCACCTCGACGGGACAGGCGCAGGCGGTCTACCTGCCGACGGCGGCGCCGGGGCTCGGCGACTCCGGGGTGATCATCGGCCGCGAGGTCTACTCGGGCAAGGGCTACATCTACGACCCCTTCCAGCTCTACGGCCAGCAGCTGCCCGCCCCGCACTGGCTGGTGCTCGGCGAGTCCGGCAACGGCAAGTCGGCGCTGGAGAAGACGTACGTGCTGCGCCAGCTGCGCTTCCGCGACCGGCAGGTGGTAGTGCTCGACGCGCAGGGCGAGGACGGCGTCGGCGAGTGGAATCTGATCGCGCGGGCGATGGGCCTGACCCCGATCCGCCTCGACCCGATGGCGGCCCTGGACGGCGGCATCAAGCTCAACCCGCTGGACCCGGCGATCACCGTGACCGGACAGCTGGCGCTGCTGCGCACCATCATCGAGGTGGCGATGGGCCGCGGCCTCGACGAGCGGTCCGGCTTCGCGCTGAAGGTCGCGCACGCCTATGTGGCCGAGACGGTGACGGAGCGCCAGCCGATCCTCACCGACATCGTCGACCGGCTGCGGCACCCGATGCCGGAGTCCGCCGAGGCGATGAACGTGGACCTGGACGACGTGCGCGCCTGGGGCCTGGACGTGGCCCTGGTGCTCGACCGGCTGGTCGACGGCGACCTGCGCGGCATGTTCGACGGGCCGACCAGCGCGGGCATCGACCTGGACTCGCCGCTGATCGTCTTCGACCTGTCGCACATCGACCGCAATTCCATCGCGATGCCGATCCTGATGGCCATCGTCGGGGTATGGCTCGAACACACCTGGATCCGCCCGGACCGGAAGAAACGCATCTTCCTGGTCGAAGAGGCATGGCACATCATCAACTCGCCCTTCGTGGCGCAGCTCTTCCAGCGGCTGCTGAAGTTCGGCCGCCGGCTCGGCCTGTCCTTCGTCGCCGTCGTCCACCACCTGTCCGACGTGGTCGACGGGGCCGCGGCGAAGGAGGCCGCGGCGATCCTCAAGATGGCCTCCACCCGCACCATCTACGCCCAGAAGGCCGACGAGGCGCGCGCGACCGGGCGGGTGCTCGGCCTGCCGCGCTGGGCGGTGGAGATCATCCCGACGCTGACCCCCGGCATCGCCGTATGGGACGTCAACGGCAATGTGCAGGTGGTCAAGCACCTGATCACCGAGACGGAACGCCCGCTGGTCTTCACCGACCGCGCCATGACCGAGACCTCGGTGCAGCACGCCGCCGGCATGGCGGCGGAGGCGGAGGCAGAAGCCGAGGCGGAAGCCCGGGCGGAGGCACATGCCGCCGCACAGGTCGCGCTCGCCAAACAAATGGCCGACGACGCGGTGGCGTGACGTGGCGGCGCAGAAACGGCAGCAGGGCGGGCTGCCGGACGGGCTGATCGTCGGCGTCATCGCGTTCCTGCTGGGCGTCACCTTGATGGTGTGGACGGCGACCGGCATCGCGGGGCTGCTCTCGCACGGGTCGTGGCCGGCCGACGCGCACTTCACCCGCACCCCGGGGGCGATGCGCGCGCTGATCGGGCAGCCGCACGACATGCCGGGCGCGTGGCCCGGCGCGAAGCCCGGTGAGCTGCCGGGGCCCGGGCTGTTCTGGGGAATCTTCATCGGGCAGTTCATGGTGCTGTTCACCGTCGCGGTGTGGGCGCTGAACGTCGTCACCCGGCTGCGCACCCGCGACGCCCGCCGCCCGCAGCCGCCGCACCCGCAGACCGAGCCACAACTCGCAGCGCCCCCGCCGTTGCCCGCGCCGCGCCGCAGGGGCCGCGCACATGGCCGCGGCGACACCTACGGCGACGGGCACGGGCGGCCGGGCGGTACGTACGGCGACGGGCACGGGCAGCCCGGCGCGGATGGTTACGGCGACGGGCGCGGGAAGGGCGACGGGGACGGGCTCGACGCCTGGTTCCGTTCGGTGCCGCAGGCCGCGCCGCCGCGGGCCGCCGACCCGATCACCACGGAATTCCCCGCGGTCGGCGCGCCTGCCCCGCCGGCCCGTGAACCGCGGCAGGCGGTGCTCGACGGGGGCGAGGTCACCCGCACCTACGCCCTCTTCGCCGGGCCGCGCGGCGACCAGGCCAAGCGGGTCGTGCAGCCCGCCGTCCTGGCCGCGGCGGGCCCCGCGCTGGTCACCACCGCCGACCCGGACACGTACCACCAGACGGTCGGCAACCGCAGCAAGCTCGGCCCCGTGCACGTCTACGACCCCACGCATCTGCTCGACGTGCCCGGAAGGCTGCGCTGGGCGCCGCACGGCGGCTGCGAACACCCCGGCACCGCCGGCACACGGGCGGCGGCGCTGCTGGCACCGCTGCGTACCGCGCGCGCCGACGAGGCCATCGTGCACAGCACCGCGGTCGTCCTGCTGCGCTGCTGGCTGCACGCAGCCGCCGTGGACGGCCGCCCGTTCCGGCAGGTGCACCGCTGGGCGGCGGGAGGAGCCGCGGCGGCCGACGCCGTGCGCATCCTGCGCACCGACACCGGCGCGGCCTCCGGCTGGAGCGGCGAGCTGGAGTCGGTGCTGCACGCCCACCCCGAACGGCGGGACGCCGCGCAGGCGTTGATCCGGCAGACGCTGGAGCCGCTCAATTCCGTGCACATCCGCGACGCGTGCAATCCGTCGCGTACCGGTGGCCTCGACCTGGAGTCGTGGGGCGCGGAAAGGGGAACGCTTTACGTGGTGGGCGAGCGCATCGAGGATCCGCGCACCCACCTGGGTGCGATGCCCCTGCTCACCGCACTCGTCTCCAGCGTGGTCGAGCACGGCCGGTGCATGGCCGCAGGGTCATCCGCCGGCCGGCTCGACCCACCACTGACCTTCGTCCTCGACGACGTCGCCGCGCTGGCCCCCGCCCCCGACCTGCCCGAGCTGCTCGCCGCCGGGACCGCGGCCGGCCTGCCCACCCTGGCGGTGCTGCGGTCCCCCGAGCAGGCCATGGCCCGCTGGCAGGCACCGCTGTGGCAGCACGCCGACCAGCGGATCGCCCTGGGCGACGACACCGCGGACAGCCTGCCGCCGTCCGTGCCCGACGCGATCCGGCTGCGCTGAGCCCGCGGGAGCGCGGGGCGGCCGGGCTGCGGAAAACCCCAGGAGCCGCCTGTGGGAAGCCTGTTACGGTGCCAGGGCCGACCGCGGGACTCCGTCGCGACTTCCGGAACGTGCCTCTGAAGCAATGATTCGCAGCTCGCGCCCTCACTCCCCGGTCGGCAACCCCCATCCGTACCGCATCCGGGAGCCCGCCGATGCCTGCCGAGGGCCTGATCGCCGCAGAAGACGTCCTGCTCTTCACCAATGCCGCGATCACCGCCACCTCGCAGCGGGAATTCTACACCGGCGCCGATGAGCAGCGCCTGTCGCTGGATTTCCTGCACGCGTACATGCTCGGCAATTACCGCGACCTCTACACCGCCGTGCTGGCCCTCAACATCAACGACCACAATGCCGCGCTGATCATCCGTCACCTGCTGGCCACCGCCCGCGACGCGACACCGGAACAGCGCCGCACCGAGGGCCGGCTGATCGCCCGCCGGCTCACCCTGCTGCCGCCGCAGCGCGTCTACGCGCTCATCGCCGGGCTGCGCAAGGCGAAGGTCAACAACCGCCGCACCCGGGCGATCCTCCGCGACTGGCTGGCGGCGCGGCCGGACCCGGCCTTCGACGCGGTCAAATACCGTACCGGGGTCAAGACGGCGCTGCGGCACGCCCATCTGCCGCCGCCCGGCCCCGAGCTGGGCGACTTCCTCTTCCGGCCGCGCGCCCGCAGGCACTATGCGGCGCCGCTGCTGGAGACCTGGCGGCGGGCCCACTACGAGCAGGCGGCCGTCTACGAGCTGCCCTTCACCGTGGCCGAGGGCTTCGCGGCCCGGCACGGCATCGCCCGTGCCGCCTTCCTCGACCGGATCGCCCCCCGGATGACCCGCGGTGAGCGGCTGCGGCTCCAGGAGTCGGCCCGCGAGCGGGGCGCGACCGCCGTCCGTACCGACCTCAGCCGGATGCCGCTCACCCGCCTCGCCTCATACGTCCTCGGGCTGCCGCTCGACGACCGCACCGCGCGCCGCACCGAGCTGACCGCGGCACTGCGCGCCGCCGCCCACCGCACCGCGGGGGCCGCAGCGGGCACCTGGGGCCGGGTCGCGGCGGTCCTGGACGACAGCTTCTCGGCCTACGCCTCGGGCCAGAAGCGCCGCCGCCCGCTCGCCGCCGCCCTTGCCGCGTATTACCTGCTGGACGCTCTCGCCGACACCTGTACCGCGCTGTGGACCTCCGGCCGCCGCGACGCGCTGCTCGTCCGCCCCTACGGCGCCACGCCGCTCGGCGAGCGGATCCTCGACGCGCTGGAGACCGGCCCCGACCGGCTCGTCATCGTCTCCGACGGCTGGGACAACGCACCGCCCGGCATGGCCGCGGAAGTGCTGCGGGTGTGGCGCGGCCGGCTCGACCCGGACGGCCGGGTCGCCGTCGTCCACCTCAACCCGGTCTACGACGCCGGCACCTTCGACGTCCGCCGGCTGTCCCCCGCGGTCCCCACCGCGGGCATCCGCGACGCCGAGGACCTCCCCTCGCTGGTCGGCCTGGCCCACTTCGCCACCGGCCGCACCGGCCTGCCGGAGCTGCGCGCCCACCTCGACACCCGGATCACCGCCTTCCTCGCCCGTGGGGGTACCCCCCGATGACCGCCACCACCGCGCTGCGGCTCGACCTCGCAGGGCTGCACACCCGGCCCGCACAGGTGTGGGGCGGCATCCGGCTCGTACCGCTGGTCCGCGACGAGCCCGTGCCGGGCCTGCGGCTGCACAAGGAGCTGTACGGCGACGGCGACGGCGTGGTCGACGTGGCTCCCCGTACCGTCTACACGTCGTACATTCCGCACGGTTTCGTCGCCGACTGGGGCACGGGGCCGGCCGCCGCCCACGGCACCCAGTTGCGCGGCGGGCACGGCGACCCGGCCCCGGTCGAGGCGATGCCGGTGCGCTTCCACCGCCGGATGGTCCGCCGCGAGGCCAAGCGCCGGCTGCGCTTCCTGCCGCTGCACCTCGCCCTTGAGGGCTATCTGGGGCTGCACTTCGGCGGCCCCGCCATCGCCTGGGAGGAGTGGTCACAGCAGGCCCTGCGGCGCGGGCTCTCCCCGCGCGTCGAGGAGGCGTACACCGGCGCCGCCGTCCGCGGGCTCGGCGACGCCCTGCGGGTGTTCGAGATCCACCCGGGCCAGTGCGGGGTCCTCCTGCACACCGCCGACGCCCTTGCCGCGGCCTTCGTCGTCCCGCACCCCGACGACTACCGCGCCCTGCACACCACGCTCGTCCAGGACCTCTACGGCGACCTCGTCCACCACTACGCGCTGCTCAGCGCCCCCGTCGGGGACTTCGTCCCGCACCTCGACTCCGCCCGCATCAATTCCACGGCCGACCTGCGCGCGGCGCTGGCCGCGCAGCAGCGGGAATGGGCCGGCTTCCACACCGGCACCATGGCGGCGGGGCTGCTCGCCCCCGAGTACACCGCCCACGCCCTCTACCGTGCCGGCGACTTCACTCTCAGGCGCTTCGTGCCCGCTTTCCGGCCGCGTACCGAGAGCCATATCGGCGAGGCCATCACCGCGGCCGACGGGCGCGTCGCCTACCTCAAGACCTTCCGCCTGTCCGAGGCGCAGATCCGGCGCGGCCACCTTCTGTCGTGCCTAGCCGCGCACGACTGGCACGTGGCCCGCGCGGCGGCCGACCTCGCCCTGACACCCGCCGAACTCACCGCCCGCCTCCGCACAGCCGGCTTCGCCCACCTGCTGCGCCACAAATAGCCGCCCACCGCGCCCCGGGACGGTGCCCTCCGCGCAAAAGGCTGCTTCTCAGGGGCGCGAGGAATTGCGCGCGCACCACGACGGCGGAAAGAAGCAAGGCCATCGCAAGTGGCACCCACCCGGGGGCGCGCAGAACCGCACGCCCAGCCGGGAAGGCGCCGGCCGACAAGCACGCCACCGCAAGTGGCGCCCCCGCAGCGGCGCGCAGAACCGCGCGACACGCCACGACGCCGCCGGCGCCGACATACCGGCCCGGTCCACGACGGACCGACGAAACGCCCCGCCGCCTCAGGCGATACGCGCAAGATCCGCCACATGCACCGCGCCAAGCAACGGGCGCCCCGCCCCGAACCGCTCCACCTCATCCACCGCGTAAGCGCCGAGGCGCTGGACCTCCGACCCCTGGCACCCCGCAATATGCGGCGTCAGCAGCACATTCGGCAAGGTGTGGAGCACATGCTCCACCGGCAGCGGCTCCGGCTCCGTCACGTCGAGATACGCGTCGACCCGCCCCGCCCCGCACTCGCGCGCCAGCGCCTCCGTGTCGACCAGCCGCCCCCTGGCCGTGTTGATGACGGCGGCGCCGTCCCGCAGCAGCCCCAGCCGCCTGGCATCGAGGAGGTGCCGGGTCTCCGGCAGGTCGGGCGCGTGGATCGTGACGATGTCGGAGGCGGCGCACAGTTCGTCGAGGTCGACGAGCCGCACCCCGAGCGCCGCCGCGTCCTGTGCGGAGACGTACGGGTCGGCGAGGAGTACCCGGAAGCCGGATTCCGCGGCGAGCAGCCGCGCGATGACCCCGCGCCCGATGCGTGACGCGCCGATGACGCCGATGACGGCGCCGTCGGCCCCGCGGCGCTCGGGGTAGGTGGGCAGCCGCCCGCGGCGGTAGTCCGCGGCGGCGCCGAGCGCGCGCCGGGCGGCGAGCACCACTGTGGCCATGGTGAAGTCCACGACGGGCCCGGCGTTGGCGTCGGCAGCCGACGACACGACGATCCCCCGCTCCCACACCTCCGGGTGCACGTGGTATTTGACGGTGCCTGCCGCGTGGATGACCGCGCCGAGCCGCGGTGCGCGGGCCAGCAGCCCGGCGTCGACCTCGGGCGCCCCCCACCCCGTCAGCAGCACTTCCGCGCTGCCGAGCGCCTCGGCTGGCGCGGGGTCCGCTGCGTCGGTGACGAGCAGTGGATGGACGTCGGCCAGCGTGTCGAGCCGGGCGCGCAGCGGGGCCGGAAGGACCAGGTCCAGGATGTCCTGCCGCATCGCCAGCACCAGCTTCGGCCGCTCCGCCATGTCTGCCCCTCGCGTGTAATCGGTTACCTGCTGACCCGCTCAGATTATTCGCGTCCCGACCACAGGTCAACGTCATCCGTTGCGCGGGGGCTTGACCCTGTCGTAGTAACCGGTTTAGGTTCCCCCCACCTTAGGCGTCGAGGAGGACGCGATGGCGATTGCCGAACGGGACTCCACCGGCCGCACAGGGGCGGCGGGTGCGTCCGGTGCAGACGGACGGGCCGGGCGGGCGAGGCGTGGGACGCGCCTCGCCCGGCTGCGCAGGGACGGGGTGCTGCTGGCACTCATGGCCCCGGGCGTGGCGTACTTCCTGGTGTTCCACTACGGCGCGCTGGCGGGCAACGTCATCGCGTTCAAGGACTACGTCCCCTTCGACGGCCTGTGGGCCAGCCAGTGGGTGGGCCTGGGCAACTTCCAGAAGATGTTCGGCGACCCGGACTTCTGGTCCGCGGTCGTCAACACCGTGTCGATCGCCCTGCTCCAGCTGATCTTCTTCTTCCCGGTGCCGATCGCGCTGGCGATGCTGCTGCACAGCCTGACCAGGGACAGCATCCGCAAGTTCGTCCAGTCGGTGGCGTATCTGCCGCACTTCCTGTCCTGGGTGATCGTCGTCGCGGTCTTCCAGCAGGTGCTCGGCGAGACCGGCCTGCTCAACAACGTGCTGGGCGACGCCCATCTGCACACCGTGGACATCATCGGCAATCCCACCGCGTTCAAGCCGCTGGTGATCGCCGAGGTGATCTGGAAGGACTGCGGCTGGGGCACGATCATCTTCCTCGCCGCGCTCACCCAGGTGGACGAGCAGCAGTACGAGGCCGCCGCCATTGACGGCGCCGGCCCCTGGCGGCGGTTCTGGCACATCACCCTGCCGTCGGTACGGCCGATCATCGTCCTGCTGCTGATCATGCGGCTCGGCGACATCCTGTCCGTCGGCTTCGAGCAGATGCTGCTGCAACGCGGCTCGGTCGGCCCGGACGCGGCCGAGGTCATCGACACCTTCGTCTACTACAAGGGCCTGGTCGGCGGCGACTACGGATACGCCGCAGCCGCCGGACTCTTCAAGGGCGTCGTGGGCGCCGCACTCGTCTTCACCGCCAACAAGGTCGCGCACCGCCTCGGCGAACAGGGGGTCTACCGATGAGCAGCGCCGCGCAACGCCTCCACCGGCCCGCGCCCGTACGGCGCCCGTCCGCGCGCCCGGCATGGATGGAGCGCCCGAAGCCCGCCACCCAGGCCGCCAAGGCGGTCGCGCTGACCGCGGTCGTCCTGCTGGTCACCGTGCCCTTCCTGATCATCGTCTCGACCAGCTTCGCGTCCAGCCAGGAGGTCGTCGCCAACGGCGGCTGGGTGCTGTGGCCGCAGCACCCCACCCTGCGCGCCTACCACGAGCTGTTCGACGGCGGCATCGTCACCCACGCCCTGCGGGTCAGCGCCGGCGTCACGGTCATCGGCACCGCCGCGAGCCTGGCCTGCACCATCGGCCTGGCCTACGCGCTCAGCCGCCGCGACGTCTTCGGCGGCAAACCGATCCTGCTGCTGATCCTGTTCACCTTCCTCTTCCCGCCCGGCATGATCCCCGGCTTCCTGCTGGTCAAGGGCCTGCACCTGCTCGACAGCTACAGCTCGCTCGTCGCACCCGTACTGATCAACGTCTTCAACCTCGTCGTCCTGCGCGGCTTCTTTCAGTCGGTCCCCGAGGAGCTGTACGAAGCGGCCAGGCTCGACGGCGCCGGCGAGTGGCTGATCCTGCGCCGCATCGTCCTGCCGCTGTCCAAGGCGGCACTGGCGGTGGTCGGGCTGTTCTACGCGGTCTCGTACTGGAACGCCTGGTTCTACGCGTCGATCTACCTCGACTCCGACCACTGGCCGCTGCAACAGGTGCTGCGCACCTACGTCGTGGGGGGCACCCAGCTCGCCGACTCCTCGGTGGGCGACGCGAGCGCCGTGGCCGCGCCGCAGACGATCCAGATGGCGGTGCTGGTGGTGGCCACCGTGCCGATCCTGCTCGTCTACCCCTTCCTGCAGAAGTACTTCACCAAGGGCGTGCTCACCGGCGCCGTCAAGAGCTGAGAACCCTTCAGAAAGGACCCACCGTGAGTACCTCGTCGTTCTCGCGGCGTACGCTGCTGCGCTCGATCGCCGCAGGTGGCGCCGCCCTGGCCGCACCGTCCGTCCTCACCGCCTGCTCGACCTCGTCGGCCGCGCACGACGTGGGCAACGCGGGAAAGAAGCTCGCCCCCTGGCCGGCGTACATCCCCTTCTCCGGCCCCGCCCCCGACCTGCCCGGCACCGCCGACGGCATACAGCCCGGCTACCTCGCGTACCCGAAGAACCTGGTCAGCGCGGTCCACGCCAAGCCGGGCAAAGGCGAGACGATCAAAGTGATGGCCATCACCTACGGCACCCCGCCCAAGCCGGCCGGGCAGAACAGGTTCTGGGCGGCGATCAACGAGGCGCTGGGCGTGAACATCGAGTTCACCGTCGTGCCCGACGCCGACTACATGACCAAGATGGCCACCATGATGGCAGGCAACGACCTGCCCGACGTGATCAACTTCGGCGGCGGCCACACCCTGCCCCGCGAGGCCGACTTCGTGGCGTCCAAGTGCGCCGACCTGTCCGAGTACATCTCGGGCGACGCCATCAAGGCGTACCCGAACCTCGCAAACCTGCCCACGTACGTCTGGCAGGACATGGGCCACATCGGCGGCCGCCTCTACGGCATCCCCGTCCAGCGCTCCGCGCCCGGCAACTGCCTGTGGATCAACAACGACGTCTTCACCACGGCCGGCATGAAGGACGGCTGGACCTCGGACGACTTCATGGCCGTCGCGAAGAACGCCACCCACGGCAAGAAGTACGGGCTCGGCTCGTCCGCGCCGCTGCTGTTCGGCGAGACCATGCACACCATGGCCTTCGGCGCGCCCCAGGAGTGGAAGCTCGACGGCGGCGCCTTCGTCAGCGCGTACGGCACCGACGAATACCGCGCCGCCCTGGAGTTCATGTCCGAACTGCGCCAGGCCGGCCTCTACAACCCGAATGTGCTCGGCACCTCCACGGTCGACACCAAGACCTCCTTCTACAACGGCACCGTCGCCTCCATGGTCGACGGCTTCGGCGCCCTCAGCACTTCCGTGCCCAGCATCAAGGACGCCTTCGTCCTCGACACGGCCGTCCCGTACACGCCCTCCAACGGAGCCAGGCCCGGCATGCAGCGGGCGAAGGGCGCGTGGGGCTACACCGCGTTGAAGAAGACCACCCCGGACCGCGTCAAGCTGATCCTGCGGGTGCTCGACTACCTGGCGGCGCCCTTCGGCACCAAGGAGTACGAGCTGAACCACTACGGCGTCGAGGGCACGCACTTCACCCGCGACCAGAGCGGCTCGCCCATCCCCACCGAGCTGGGCCTGGTCGAGAACCCGGTGCAGCTGCCCGTCAAGTACCTGTGCGACGCCCCCCAGGTGCTCTACCTGCCCGGCCGCCCCGACGTCGTCAAGCGCAACCACGCCTGGCAGCTCAAGGTCGCCCCGATGCTCGTGCGCAACCCCCGATTCGGCCTCCAGTCCGAGACCAGCAGTCGGGTCGGCGCGGCCATCGACACCCTGCGCACCGACACCGTCGGCTCGATCGTCGCCGGCCGCAAACCGCTCAGCGCCTGGGACGGCACCGTCAAGAAGATGCGCAATATGGGCCTGGACCGGATCGCCGAGGACTACGCGAAGGATTACGCCTCAAACCACTGACATGCACTGACCCGCGCCGCCGCAGTACGGCCATTACGCTGGGCGGCGGCGCGGTCGTAACGGACACCGGCACGCCGGGGACATCGGATGGCGGGGATGGCGGAGACTTCACCAGGGCCGGGCACGATCAGCGGCGGCGCCCGCCGCGTCACCATCCGCGACGTCGCGGACCGGGCGGGCGTCTCGGTAGCCACCGTCTCGCGGGTGCTGGCCGGGAATTACCCCACGTCCGCCGCGGCCCGCGCCAAGGTGCTGCGGGCCGTCAAGGACCTCGACTACGTCATCGACGGCCGCGCCAGGGCGCTGGCCGGCACCGGACCCAAGACAGTGGCGGTCATCGTCTCCTCCGTGGACAGCGCCTTCTACGCCACCGTCGCCCAGGGCGTCGAGCAGGAGGCCGCCGCCCGCGGCCGGCTGTGCATGGTGTGCAGCCACGGCGGCGACGAGGCCCGCGAACTCGCCCTGGTCCAGATGATGCGCGAGCAGCGCTCGGAATTCGTGGTCCTGGTCGGCGGCGCCGTCGAGGACGAGCGCTACCAGGCGAGGCTCACCGAATACGCCCACGGACTGGCCGCCGCCGGCTCCCGCCTGGTGCTGTGCGGCAGACCCGCGCCCAGCGCCGACATGCCCGTCCTCGTCATCGAGTACGACAACGAGGCCGGCGCGTACGCAGTCGTCAGCCACCTGCTGTCCGCAGGCCACCGCGACATCCTCTACCTCGGCACGATGCCGGGGCACACCACCGTGGAACCCCGCATCGCCGGCTACCGCCGCGCCCTCGCCGACCACGGCCTCGGCCCCGCCGCCGAGCGCATCGCAGGCGTCGGCCTCGGCCGCGCCCACGGCTACGCCGCCATGCGCCGGATCCTCGCCGACTCCGACGGGCGCCCCGGCTTCACCGCCGTCTTCGCCGGCGACGACCAGGCCGCCGCCGGGGCGATGGCCGCGATGCGCGAGTACGGGCTGCGTACGCCGGACGACATCTCCGTCGTCGGCTACAACAACGACGGCCTCGCCCAGGACCTCAACCCCCCGCTCACCACGGTCAACATCCCCGCCTACGAACTCGGCCGCGAGGCCGTCCGCCTGGCCCTCGCGGAAGGGCCCGCCCACCCGGGCGCCCCCCGCAGCAC
>NZ_JAJSYW010000117.1:0-28309 GCF_036815005.1 Streptomyces sp. IBSBF 2435
CCCCCCCCCCCCCCCCCCCCCCCCCCCCCCCCCCCCCCCCCCCCCCCCCGGCGCGAATCCGCGCGCTCTTGCGCCGGCGATCGGCGAGGATCGGATCATCAGGCCGCCACGGGACCGCCGGGCCCCGCGGCGGCGCCGCCCCGCCGCGAGGAGCCCCCGATGAACACCGCAGATCTGCTGACCGAGGCCTACGGCCGGATCAAGGAGGTCGTCCACTCCGCCGTCGACGGCCTGACCACCGACGAGCTGGCCTTCCGCGTCGACCCGGAGGCCAACACCGTCGGCTGGCTGGTCTGGCACCTGGCCCGGGTCCAGGACGACCATGTCGCCGAGGTGGCGGGCCGCCCGCAGACCTGGACCGAGGACGGCTGGGACAAGCGCTTCGGGCTGCCGCTGGACACCGCCGACATCGGCTACGGCCACAGCCCGCAGGAGGTGGCCTCGGTCACCGTGTCCTCCGGGGACCTGCTCACCGGCTACTACGACGCGGTCCACGAGCAGACCCTGGCCTACCTGCGCTCCCTGGCCGACGCCGACCTCGACCAGGTGGTGGACCGCCGCTGGAATCCGCCGGTGACCCTCGGCGCCCGGCTGGTCAGCGTGCTCTCCGACGACCTCCAGCACGCCGGGCAGGCCGCCCTCCTGCGCGGCATCCTGCTGCGCCGCCGCGGCTGAGCGGCGGGGCACCCCCCCGATGATAGAGTTACTTAACCTAAGTTAAGTAACTGACCCGGGCGGGGTGTGAAGGGCCTGATGGCGACAGAAGACGCGACGAAACGAATACAGCGGCGGCCACCGCGTATCGCAGCCGACCATCCGCACTACAAGTGGGTGGCGCTGTCCAACACCACCCTCGGCATGCTCATCGCCACGATCAACTCCTCGATCGTGCTGATCTCGCTGCCCGCGATCTTCAACGGCATCAGGCTCGACCCGCTCCAGCCCGGGAACGTCAGCTACCTGCTGTGGATGCTGATGGGGTACATGCTGGTCACCGCGGTCCTGGTGGTCACGCTCGGCCGACTCGGCGACATCCTGGGCCGGGTCAAGATCTACAACGCCGGCTTCCTGATCTTCACCGTCACCTCGGTGATCCTCTCCGTCGACCCGCTGCACGGCGGCGGCGGAGCGCTGTGGCTGATCGGCTGGCGGGTCGCCCAGGCGGTCGGCGGCTCCATGCTGATGGCCAACTCGGCGGCGATCATCACCGACGCCTTCCCCGCCCGCCAGCGCGGTATGGCGCTCGGCGTGAACATGGTCGCCGGCATCGCCGGCTCCTTCATCGGCCTGGTGCTCGGCGGCCTGCTCGCCGAGTGGAACTGGCGTTCCATCTTCTGGGTCAATGTGCCGATCGGCCTGATCGGCACCGTGTGGGCGTACCGCTCGCTGCACGAGACCGGGATACGCCGCCCGGCGAAGATGGACTGGTGGGGCAACATCACCTTCGCGGTCGGCCTGACCGCGCTGCTGGCCGGCATCACCTACGGCATCCAGCCCTACGGCGGCCACACCATGGGCTGGACCAACCCCTGGGTGCTGGCCGGGCTGATCGGCGGCGTCGCGATGCTGGCGGCCTTCTGCCTGGTCGAGTCCAGGGTCGCCGAGCCGATGTTCCCGCTCAAGCTGTTCCGCAACGCGGCCTTCGCCGGCGGTAACGCGGCCACCCTGCTGGGCTCCATCGCCCGCGGCGGCCTCCAGTTCATGCTGATCATCTGGCTCCAGGGCATCTGGCTGCCGCTGCACGGCTACAACTACGCCGACACACCGCTGTGGGCCGGCATCTACCTGCTGCCGCTGACCGTGGGCTTCCTGGCCGCGGGACCCATCGCCGGCGCGCTGTCCGACCGCTACGGCGCCCGGCTCTTCGCCGCCTCCGGCTTCGTGGTGATGGCCGGCTCCTTCGCCGGGCTGCTGCTGATCCCCACCGACTTCAGCTACTGGGTCTTCGCGCTGGTGGTCTTCCTCAACGGCCTCGGCGGCGGCCTGTTCGCCGCGCCCAACACCTCGATCATCATGGCCAGCGTGCCCGCCGAGTCCCGCGGCGCCGCCTCCGGCATGCGCGCGACCTTCCAGAACGCCGGCATGGTGCTGTCCATCGGCGTGTTCTTCTCGCTGATGGTCGCCGGCCTCGCCCGCTCGCTGCCGCACAGCCTCAGCACCGGTCTGATGGCCCAGGGCGTGCCCGCGGCGAACGCCCACGACGTGGCGAACCTGCCACCGGTCGGCACGCTCTTCGCGGCCTTCCTCGGCTACAACCCGATCCAGCAGCTGCTCGGCCCCGACCTGCTCGGCAAGCTGCCCGCGGCCAACGCGCACACCCTCACCGGGCGGGAGTTCTTCCCGCACCTGATCTCCGGACCCTTCCACGACGGCCTGGTCGTGGTGTTCGCCCTGGCGATCGTGATGTCCTTGGTCGCAGCAGGCGCGTCGCTGATCCGCAGCCGCCGCACCGGCACGGACAGCTGACCGCGGTACGACCCAGGAGGCGCCCCCCGCCATGACCGACACCAACGGGCGCGGGGCGCCCTCCTCGGCCGCCGTACCCCGGCTGCGGCTGGTCATCGCCCGGCTCTACCGCCAGCTCGCGCAGGCCTCGGGAGACGACCTCAACCTCACCTACGCCCAGCTGTCCGCGCTGGCCAGGACCCAGGAGCACGGCCCGCTGCGGATCGGTGAGCTGGCCGCCCACGAGCAGGTCGCCGCCCCCTCGCTGACCCGTACGATGGCGCCGCTGGTGGCCGCGGGGCTGGTCGCCAAGCAGCCCGACCCCTCCGACGGCCGTTCCTGGCTGGTCAGCATCAGCCCCGAGGGCGGCGAGCTGCTCGGCCGGATCCGCCGCGAGCGCTCGGAGCTGCTGGCCCGCAGGATGGCCCGGCTCGACCCCGAACGGCTGGACACGCTGCTGGCAGCGCTGCCCGTCCTGGAGCAACTGCTCACCGAGCCCGGGCCGGCGGACGCACCCGGGCCGGCGGACGCCCCTGAGCCGGAGTAAGCCCCTGAGCCGGAGGACGTCAAGGCACCGCGGGGCGCGCCGGGCCGGAGGGCGTCACCGCACCCGAGGGCGTAACCGGGGCGCGGACCGTCACCGCGGCCGAGGGAGTACCCGAGGCGCGGGGGAGCGGCGCCGGGCCCGGGCGGAGGGCGGACCGCGGGGTCACTGGCGGGTCGCGCCGCCCGTGCCCGGCTCCAGCGGCGGCGCCGAGAAGCCGCAGTTCGCCCGGCACTCCGGCATCGCCCCCGTGCCACCGCCGTCCTCGTGCAGCGCCCCCGACGGCACCAGCGCGAAGGCCAGCAGCGCCGCGAGCGCGCACAGCCCCGCGCAGATCATCATCGCCGAGCCGAAGGCGGCGTCCACCTTGTGCGGCGAGCGGTACGCCTGGTTCGACAGCCCCACCGCCAGCGGCAGCGCGGCCACGATCAGCAGCTGCGCCACCCGGGCCGCCGCGTTGTTCACCCCGCTGGCGATCCCGGCGTGGTCGACCTCCACCGACGCCAGCACCGTCGCCGTCAGCGGCGCCACGAACAGGCTCATCCCCAGCCCCTGCACCACCACCGCGGGCAGCACGTCCAGCACGTACGACGACGAGCCGGGACCCAGCCGGATCAGCAGCAGCAACCCGGCCGCGGTCACCAGCGGCCCCACCGTCAGCGGCAGCCGCGGCCCGATCCGCTGGGCCATCGCCCCGGCCGGCGCCGACAGCAGCAGCATCAGCACGGTCACCGGCAGCGTCGCGAGACCTGCCCGCAGCGCGCTGTACCCCGCGGCGATCTGCAACTGCACCGGCAGGATGAAGAACACCCCGCCGATCGCCGCGTACAGACACAGCGTCACCACGTTCATCGAGGTGAACAGCCGGGAGGAGAAGACCGACAGCGGCAGTATCGGATGCGCGCGGCCCCGCTCGGTGCGCACGAAGGCCGCCCCGCACGCCACCCCCGCCAGCGCGGGCAGCACGATCGACGTCCACGGCGGATGGCCGGACGCGGAGATCAGCGCGTACGTGACGCCGGCCAGGCAGAGCGCGGCCAGCGCGGCGCCCCGCACGTCGAAACTCCCCGACGCCGTGCGGTCCCGGCTCTCCGGCACATGGCGCACCGCGATGGCCACGACCACCGCGGCGAGCGGCAGATTGACCAGGAAGATCCACCGCCAGCCGGGGCCGTCCACCAGGAAGCCGCCGAGGAAGGGCCCGATCGCGCCGGCCACCCCGCCGAGCCCCGACCAGGCGCCGACCGCCTTGGCCCGGTCCTGCGGCCGGAAGGACGACTGCACCAGCGCCAGCGAACCCGGCGTCAGCAGCGCGCCGCCCACCCCTTGGAGCGCGCGGGCGCCGATCAGCACGGCGGTGTTCGGCGCGGCCCCGCACCCCGCGGACGCCAGCGCGAACCACACCACGCCGATCACGAAGACCCTGCGCCGCCCGTAGCGGTCGCCGAGGCCGCCGCCGAGCAGGATCAGCCCGGCCAGCGTCAGCAGATAGCCGTTCACGGTCCACTGCAGCGAGGCCAGCGACGCGTCCAGGTCCTCGCCGATCCGGGGGAGCGCGATATTGACGATGGTGCCGTCCAGCAGCGCCATGCCCGAGCCGAGCACCGAACACGCCAGCACCCAGCGGCCGGTAGCGGACGCCAGCGGTACGCCCGCTGCGGGCTGCTCAGGGGTCATCGGGCCACTGTAAAGCGTGCGAGGTCGCCGTCCGGGGTACGCGATCATCCACGGGTGCGTCGCGGCCCGCCGCGGCGCGCGCTGCTGCGGACCGGGCGGGCGGGGACGACAATGGTCGGGCAGGACCGACCCAAGCTGTAGCCAAAGGAGACGTGGATGCCGCACCAGCGTGCCGGGACACCGGCCCGGCCGGAGGACCTGGTGGACGTACCCCGCCTGATCACGGCGTACTACGCGCTGCACCCCGACCCGGCCGAGCCGGGCCAGCGGGTGGCGTTCGGGACCTCGGGGCACCGCGGCTCCTCGCTGGCCACCGCGTTCAACGAGGACCACATCGCCGCGACCAGCCAGGCGATCTGCGACTACCGCAGCGCGCAGGGCACCACGGGGCCGCTCTTCCTCGGCGCCGACACGCACGCGCTGTCCGAGCCGGCCCGGGTCACCGCCCTCGAGGTCTTCGCCGCCAACGGCGTCGGCGTGCTGATCGACGAGAAGGACGGCTGGACGCCGACCCCCGCGGTCTCGCACGCCATCCTGACCTACAACAACGGCCGCACCGGCGCCCTGGCGGACGGCGTCGTCGTCACCCCCTCGCACAACCCGCCCGCGGACGGCGGCTTCAAGTACAACCCGCCCAACGGCGGACCCGCCGCCTCGGACGCCACCACCTGGATCCAGGACCGGGCCAACCAGCTGATCACCGACGGCCTCAAGGGCGTCCAGCGGATCGGGTACGCGCGCGCGCTGGCCGCGCCCACCACCGCCCGCTACGACTTCCTCGGCCGCTACGTCGACGACCTGCCGTCCGTGCTGGACCTGGAGGCGGTACGCCGGGCCGGGGTGACCATCGGCGCCGACCCGCTCGGCGGCGCCTCCGTCGAATACTGGGGCCGGATCGCCGAACGGCACGGCCTCGACCTCACGGTGGTCAACCCGCAGGCCGACCCGACCTGGCGCTTCATGACGCTGGACTGGGACGGCAGGATCCGGATGGACTGCTCGTCGCCGTACGCGATGGCCTCGCTGATCGCCCGCAAGGACGACTACGCCATCGCCACCGGCAACGACGCCGACGCCGACCGGCACGGCATCGTCACCCCCGACGGCGGGCTGATGAACCCCAACCACTACCTGGCGGTGGCCATCTCCTACCTGGCGGGGCACCGCGAGCAGTGGGGTCCCGAGCTGGCCATCGGCAAGACCCTGGTGTCGTCGTCGATGATCGACCGGGTCGTCGCCGACCTCGGCCGGCCGCTGACCGAAGTACCGGTCGGCTTCAAGTGGTTCGTGGACGGCCTGCGCGGCGGCACCCTGGCCTTCGGCGGCGAGGAGTCCGCGGGCGCGTCCTTCCTGCGGCGCGACGGCGGCGCCTGGACCACCGACAAGGACGGCATCCTGCTGGCCCTGCTGGCCGCCGAGATCACCGCGGTCACCGGGCGGACCCCCTCCGAGCACTACACCGGCCTCACCGAGCGGTTCGGCGACCCCGCCTACGCCAGGATCGACGCGCCCGCCGACCGCGAGCAGAAGGCCGTGCTGGCCAAGCTGTCGGCCGGTCAGGTCCCGGCCAGGGAACTGGCCGGCGAGCCGGTCACCGCCGTGCTCACCGAGGCTCCCGGCAACGGGGCGGCGCTCGGCGGCGTCAAGGTCTGCACCGACAACGCGTGGTTCGCCGCCCGCCCCTCGGGCACCGAGGACGTCTACAAGATCTACGCCGAGTCCTTCCTCGGCGCCGACCACCTCGCCGAGGTGCAGCAGGAGGCGCAGGCCATCGTCGGCGCCGCGCTCGGCGGCTGACCCGGCCGCCGTGGGGGGGGGGGGGGGGGGGGGGGGGGGGGGCGGGGGGGCGGGCCGCGGGGGGGGGGGGNGGGGGGGGGGGGGGGGGGGGGGGGGGGGGGGGGGGCGGGGGGGGGGGGGGGGGGGCGGGGGGGGGGGGGGGGGCCCCCCCCCCCCCCCCCCCCCCCACCGCGGTCAGGCCAGCTGGGCGGCCTGCAGGCCGGCGTAGGCGCCGCCGCTGCGCAGCAGGTCCGCGTGCGAGCCGATCTCCGCGATCCGGCCCTCGTCCAGCACCACGATCCGGTCGGCGTTCCTGATGGTGGACAGCCGGTGTGCCACCACGAAGACCGTACGGCCGCGCACCAGCCGGGTCAGCGCCTGCTGCACCAGCGCCTCTGAGCGCGAGTCCAGCGCCGAGGTGGCCTCGTCCAGGATCAGCACCCGCGGGTCGCGGATCAGCGCGCGGGCGATCGCCAGCCGCTGCTTCTGCCCGCCGGACAGCCGGGCGCCGCGTTCGCCGACGACCGTGTCGAGGCCGTGCGGCAGCCGGTCGATGAACTCCAGCGCGTTGGCGTCCCGCAGCGCGGCCCGCACCCGCTCGCCGGGCACCCCCTCCATGCCGTAGGTGACGTTCTCCCGGATGCTGCCCTCGAACAGGATCGACTCCTGCGGTACCACCGACAGCCAGCTGCGGTAGTCGCGCAGGTCCAGGGTCTCCATGTCGACACCGTCGAGCAGGATGCTGCCCTGGGTCGGCCGCAGGAAGCCGATCACCAGGTTGAGCACGGTGGACTTGCCCGCGCCCGAGCCGCCGACCAGCGCGATCGTCTCACCGGGCCGGACGTCCAGGTCGAAGCCGGTGATCGAGGGCCGGTCCGCCTCGGGGTAGGTGTGGCCGACACCGCGGAACTCGAACCGCCCGACCACTCCGGACACCGGCGCCTTGCCGTTGTTCTGCTCCAGGTCCGGCGCCTGCAGCACCTCGCCGATGGAGCGCACCGACTCCAGGCCCTTGCCGATCTGCGGGGTCAGCGTCAGCAGCGTGGTGACCGACCCGGTGAGGCTGGAGAAGTACGCGCTGAGCATCACCACGGTGCCGGGCGTGACGCTCAGCCAGCCGTAGTACGCCACCAGCGCGGAGCCCGCCAGGCACGCCACACCGATCGCGTTGAGCAGGATCCAGGCGAGCGAGCCGAACCAGCCGTTGAGCCGGTCCAGCCGCAGCCCCGCGTGCAGCACCTCGCCCAGCGTGCGGTCCACCCGGTGCAGCGCGGTGTTCTCCAGGCCGTGGGCGCGGGTGATCGGGATCAGCGCGGTCATCTCGTTGACCCGCGACGACAACTGCTCGACCTGCTGGCGGAAGGACTCGTTGCGGTCCCGCAGCCGCTGCCGCAGCTTGACCACCAGGAACGCGGAGGCGGGCACCACGACGGTGTAGACCGGCAGGAAGGCCGGTGCCTGGATGCCGATCACGACCAGGCCGCCGGTCAGCGTGGCGATGGCGGCGAGCCCGTTGTCCGCGGTCTGCTGCGCGGCGGTCTCGATCGCCTCGACGTCCCTGATCACCTTGGCCTGCAGCACCCCTGCGCTGACCCGGGAGTGGTAGCCGATGGACAACTGCTGCATCCGGTGGCACAGCGCGGTCCGCAGCCGGGTGCCGGTGCGGCGTATCGAGCCCTGCATGCACCGCACGTACGTCAGGTGCAGCGGCAGGTTGAGCACCAGGATCACCAGCAGGACGGCGGAATTCCACCACAGCACGGAGATCGGGCGGTGCTGGACGACGACATCGACGACGTTCGCGGTGATCAGCGGCAGCAGCCACACCGGGGTGTGCTTGAAGAAGAAGGCGGCGACGGCCAGGGCGACCCGCCGCCGGTCGGGGTGGAAGAGGTAGAGGAGGGTTCGTACGGGGTGCTCGCCACGGTAGCGGTGGCTGAGCGTGCCTTGCGGCAACGCCATTGCGGGCTCCTCGAAATCACGTCTTCGCGGTGGTGCGGTACAGGGCGCACGGACGGGCACCTCGGCGCTGAGGTGCGGATTGTCTTCATGTGCGCGCATACACCTTATGGCCAGGCCGGCCTGCCGCGCCCGGCCGTTTCCCGCCGGGTCCCGGTGGCGGCCCGCCACCGGGACCGCCACCGGAGCCCCGCACGGGACGCGCCGGGAGCCGGCGCACGGCGACGTGCCGGGGCTCGTCTCGCGGCGGCCGGGGCTCGTATCACCACGCCGTGCCGGGGCTCACATCACCACGACGGACCGCAGCACATCGCCGGACTGCATCCGGGTGAAGGCCGCCTCGACCTCGTCCAGCGCGATCGTCTCGCTGACGAAGGCTCCCAGGTCCAGCCGCCCCTGGAGATGCAGGTCGATCAGCATCGGGAAGTCCCGCGACGGCAGGCAGTCGCCGTACCACGACGACTTGAGGGCGCCGCCGCGGCCGAAGACGTCCAGCAGCGGGATCTCCAGCTGCATCTCGGGCGTCGGCACCCCGACCAGCACGACGGTGCCCGCCAGGTCCCTGGCGTAGAAGGCCTGCCGGTAGGTCTCCGGGCGGCCCACCGCGTCGATCACCACATCGGCGCCGTGCCCGCCGGTCAGCTCGCGGATCGCCTCGACCGGGTCCTGGTTGCGCGAGTTGACGGTGTGGGTGGCGCCCAGCGCGGAGGCGGCGGCGAGTTTGCGGTCGTCGAGGTCCACCGCGATGATCCGGGCCGCGCCGGCCAGCCGCGACCCGGCGACCGCGGCGTTGCCCACCCCGCCGCAGCCGATCACCGCGACCGAATCCCCGCGCCCGACCGCCCCGGTGTTGACCGCCGCGCCGATCCCGGCCATCACCCCGCAGCCGAGCAGCCCGGCCACCGAGGGCGCCACCGACGGGTCGACCTTGGTGCACTGCCCGGCCGCCACGAGGGTCTTCTCGGCGAACGCGCCGATGCCCAGCGCCGGCGACAGCGCCGTACCGTCCGCGGTGGTCATCTTCTGCCGGGCGTTGCGGGTGTCGAAGCAGTACCACGGCCGCCCGCGCAGACAAGCCCGGCACCGGCCGCACACCGCACGCCAGTTGAGGATCACGAAGTCGCCGGGCGCCACTTCGGTGACCCCCGCGCCGACCTCCTCCACCAGGCCCGCGGCCTCGTGCCCGAGCAGATACGGGAAGTCGTCGCCGATACCGCCCTGCTGGTAGTGCAGGTCGGTGTGGCAGACCCCGCACGCCTGGACCCGCACCACCGCCTCACCGGGACCGGGGTCCGGCACCGTCACCGTCTCGATCCGCACCCGCTCGCCCTTGCCGGGTGCGACCACCCCGCGGACTTCCTGTGCCATGGCTGAGCCCTCCTTCGCCGACGTTCCCCGCCGACCTTAGGCGCCGGGGGCGGGCCTGCGGCAGTACGCGGCAGCGTCCGACCGGGTGGTGGCACGGTCCGCGGCATACCGGGGCCGGCCGGATGCCGGACGCGTACGGCATCCGCGGGCTTGTGCCGCGTACGCGAGGGGCCGGTCCCGCGGTCAGCGGCGGGCGGCGGACCCGGCCCGGCGGCGGAGCGCGGTACCGCCGAGGAGCAGCGCGAGGCCGCCCGCGGCCGCCATGCCCGTGCCGCCGGTCCCGGTGTCGGCAAAGGTCGGGGCGGCGGGCTCGGGCGCCACAGGCACGGCGACACTGCCGGGCGGCGCAGGAATCGGGGTGTGGGCAGGTGCGGGCGGCGCGCCCTCGTCGACTGCGGTATCGGCGCCGGCCGCATTGCCGAGGCCGACAACGCCCATCGCGTTCCCGGAGGCTTTCAGCGGCAGGCCGAGCGGCAGCCGCTGCCCGCTGCCCGCCAGGACTCCCGGCGAACCCGCGGTGTCCCCTTTGACGGCCGCGTCGGCCTGCGCGAATCCCGCGGAGGCCAGCACGCCACCGGCGACCATGGCGGTGACGAGTCCCTTCCGGGCGAGCCTGTTCATACGTTCCTGCCTTCCGGACATCGGCGCGGGCGATACGCCCGCACGGTGACAACGTCGCGGAAAGCCGATCTGGTCATGCCGCCGGGAAATGCCACCCCAACGGCTTCCCCTGCGCCGGCCGGCGGTGGCAGACGGACCGTCATACCCGGCGGGGCGGAGGTGATGTGGCGCGCCGTCAGGCGGCCACTCCGTCCTGGTCCTCGATACGTGCACGGGCCGCCGCGAGCGCGGCGCCGATCTCCCGGGTGCCGGTGGACACGCACAACGTGTAAGCCGTGTCGCGCAGTTGCTGGTCGACGCGCGGGTCGGTGCCGTCGGTACCGTCCGTGTCGTCGGACAGCGATTCGTAGCGTTCCACCAGGTTCCGCAGGACGGTCGGGTGCGCCATCAGCATCGTCGTACTCCTCGGTGGTCGGTGAAGTCGCTCCCCACATGCCCGCTCCTCGTGCATGCATGCGTGATACACAGGGAATGTCGCGCAGGTCTCATCGCCGCCCGGCGCCGTTCCGGCCGCCGTCACGTCCGACGTCCCGCTTCCGGTGACGGGGCGAAAGACACCCCGCCACCGCGGCCAGGCGGGGTCAGTTCTGCCGCCCGGTCAGCGTGTCCTCGGCGGAGCCGTCCGCTTGCGCGACCGTCTGCACCGGCACGGCCCCGGCCTCGTGGTCACCGCGTTCGCGCAGGAAGAGGGAGCAGAGGAAGCCGGCCGCCAGGAGGGCGCCGAGCAGGACGAAGACGGTGCGGATCGTCGTGTCGTCGGCGAACGCGCCGAGGACGGGGGTGAGGAAGCCGCCGAGCGAGAGGGCCAGCCCCAGCGTGACGCCGCTCGCGGTGCCGATGTGCCGCGGCAGGTAGGCGTGGGAGAGCGTGATCTGCGGGGCGGACGGCAGGAACATCGCGCAGCCGAACAGGCCGGTGGCGCAGACGACGACGAACGGCTGGCCCACGGCGACACGGTGGAGCCTTGCGTCGACGCCGACATGGCCCTGCACCGGGCCGTGGTCGTCTCGGCCCACAACGACGTCCTTGTCGAGCTTTTCGACGGCTTCGTGCCGCGGATGCGCCGGGTGATGCCCGACATGCTGAGGATCCGCCCCGTCGCCTCTCCCGAGGCCGACCACGCGGAACACGCCGCGCTCGTACAGGCGATCGCCGAGCGGGACACGCGGGCGGCGGCGGAATTCAGCCGCTCGCATCTGACGGCGATGAAGAGGGCCTTCACCTGAAGCGCGGCCCCCGGGGCGGGGAGCTTCGGCCCTGGTCGGGCGCGGAACCGCCGACGGGCGGGAAACGGCGGTGGCCGTTCCCGCCCGGCGGCGATCGGATCACCCTGCCGGCCCGGCGTGCCCGCCAGGCCGCGCCGGGCGGGCACTAGTCGATACTGCGCAGGATGTGCGTCTCGGACAGGTCGTCCTCGTATCCCGCCAGGCGGATCGGAGCACACCGGGACCAGGTGCCCAGCGGGCCCTCGTCCTCCAGGAGCGTCACGGTCTTGCCGCTGTGCTCCGCTGTTTTCTCTTTGCGCTTGAGCTGATCTCGTGACACCGCGCACTCCTTAGCGTCGCGTCGACCGGATGCGCCCTACAGGCCGTGGCCTTGCGCCGGGCGCCCGGCTGGATTCCAAACATCGGGCGGTGCGGACGCGGTGGCGCCTGTGCGATAGCCGGAATGTGGCCGAGGTGGCGACGCGTTCCGGGACGGGACCGAGGGGCCGGTACATCCCCTGGAGCCTGATCGTCCGGCACAGCTTATTCCCGCCAGCCTCACTGCCACCAGCCGGATTTGCTCCGCGTTCAACTGTCCAACGCCGTCCGTACCCCCGCACGGAAGCGACCCGGCCGCCGCGGGACCGGGCACGATTGCTACCGTTTGCCGTGCTCAAGAGTGAGAAGGACAGCAAGAACCGGACTGGGCCATCCGGGTCGGCGATACCCGACCCGGCGCCTCCCGGGCGCAAAAACCGGCTGCTCGCCGATATCGGCCCCCTGCGCGACCACGCGGATTTCCGCCGGCTCTGGTTCGGCAACACCGTGTCCTACATCGGCCAGCAGATGACCGCGATGGCCGTCGCACTCCAGGTCTACGCGATCACCGGTTCCAGCTTCTACGTCGGCCTGGTCGGCCTGTGCTCCCTGGTGCCGCTGGTCGTCTTCGGGCTCTACGGCGGGGCCGTCGCCGACGCCGTCGACCGCCGCAGGCTCGGCCTGGTGACGGCGACCGGCGCCACCGTACTGTCCGCGGCGCTCGCCGCCGTCGCCATTGCGCACGTCCGGTCGGTCGGTGTGCTCTACGCGATCGTCGCCCTGCAGGCGGTCTGCTTCGCCATGAACTCCCCGGCCCGCTCCTCGATGATCCCCAGGCTGCTGCCCGCGGACCAGCTGCCCGCCGCCAATGCGCTGGCCTCGCTGGCCGGCGGCGTCGGGCAGATGGCGGGACCCATGCTCGGCGGTGTCTTCGTCGGCCTGTGGGGCTACCAGGCCGCCTACCTGATCGACGCCGCCGCCTTCAGCGCGTCGCTCTACGCGATGTGGCGGCTGCCGTCGATGCTGCCGGGGGAGGGCGACGGCGTCGCCAGGCGGCGGCCCTCGGTCATCGAGGGCCTGCGCTATCTGGCCGCCCGGCCCAATCTGCGGACCACCTTCGTCTCCGACCTCGCGGCCATGGTGCTGGCCCAGCCCCGGGTGCTCTTCCCCGCGGTGGCCGGACTGTGGTTCGGCGGCGACACCAGTACGGTCGGCCTGCTGGCCGCCGCGCCCGCGGTGGGCGCCCTGTTCGGCAGCGTCTTCTCCGGCTGGCTCGGCCGCGTACGCCGCCAGGGCCTCGCTGTGCTCGTCGCGGTGGCCTCCTGGGGGGCCGCGATCGCCGTCTTCGGCCTGACCCGCGACCTCTGGCTCGGCCTGTGCTTCCTCGCGCTCGCCGGCTGCGC
Source organism: Streptomyces sp. IBSBF 2435 (assembly GCF_036815005.1). Lineage (NCBI taxonomy): Bacteria > Bacillati > Actinomycetota > Actinomycetes > Kitasatosporales > Streptomycetaceae > Streptomyces > Streptomyces sp. IBSBF 2435. Next base: position 13,317 of record NZ_JAJSYW010000117.1, read on the forward strand.
CGACACCGTCAGCATGGTCTTCCGCAACACCATGCTCCAGTCCGCCGCCCCCGACGACATGCGCGGCCGGCTCCAGGGCGTCTTCCTGGTGGTCGTCGTCGGCGGCCCCCGCCTCGGCGACTTCCTCGCCGGCAGCGCCGCCGACCTCTTCTCACCGACCGCCGCGGTGGTCGGCGGCGGCCTCGCCTGCATTGCCGCGATCACGCTGATCGCGCTTTTCCAGCGCGGCTTCGTCTCCTACGACTCCCGCCGCCCGATCGCCTGACGCCGCCACGTGTCCCCCTGCGCGGCTTCTGGGGCGTCCCTGGCCGGCTGTCACGGCGCCGGGCGCACATCGCTCGGCGCCGCCTCCGCCCTCCACGCCGGTCCGAACGCCGGGCTCCTGGTCCGGCAGCAGGCCGGCGGCCAGCGCGTCCACCGACGCCGCCAGGGGCCCCTGCCGGGGCTCCAGCGCCGTCGCCGCGGCAGTGAGCCGCTTCAGGTCGGTGAGCCAGTGGCCGGTCGCCAGCGGCTCGGCGCCGATCCGGAGCAGGCCGCGCTCCAGCAGCCCCCGGGCGGTGTCGGGCCGGCCCCTGCGTACGGCCTTCACCACCGCCACCGCGTTGGCCAGCGCGCTCGCCGCCGGCGACCACGGCTCGGCCGCCGAGGCCGCCGGCGGCGACGCCTCGTCACGCCGGTCCGCGCGCACGTCGAGATCCAGCCGCCAGAACAGCGGCAGCCCGCGGAAAGCGGCGAAGACCAGCCGGTGGCCCGGCGCGTCGGCGTAGTCCGGGTCGGAGCGCAGCGAGATCAGCGGGCCGACCCCGCCCAGGGTGCGCCGCACCCTCTCCACGCAGCGCCCGAAACCTGCGGCGGGCACCTCCCAGGCGATGTCGATGTCGCTGTAGAGGTCCGCGGTGCCCGTCGCGAGCGACCCGCGCAGCTCCGCCGTCGAGCCGGGGCAGGCGCCGTGCAGCGCGGCCAGCAGGTCCGCGGCGAGCGCGGCCCGTATCGCGGGATCCAGGTCCTGCTCGGGCCCCGCCGTCACCGGCCGGGCCGCCGCCCGACCTCGCCGGCGTAGACCCACCGGCCGTCCTCCCGCACGAAGCGGCTGTCCTCGTGCTGGTCGCCCTGCGCACCGCCGCCGCGGTAATGGGCGCGGAATTCCACCGTCCCCTCCGCGTGGAAGGCGCTGCCACCGGTGCCCCCGAGGATGTCCAGACCGGTCCAGCGCACCTCCGGGTCGAAGGTCACCTCCCGCGGCCTGGTCGAGGAGTGCCAGCTGCGCAGCAGATAACCGGCGTCGCGTACGGCGAAGGCGCTGTAGCGCGAGCGCATCAACTGCTCGGCTGTCGCGGCCGTGGCCTGTCCGCGGTGCAGCACACCGCAGCAGTCGGCATACGCGGCGGGCAGGCCGCAGGGGCAGGGGGCGGGCTTGGGCGCGGGGCGAGCGGACATGCTCCGATTGTCGCGGACGAACGCTGCGCCATCCGCAGCAACGGGTGTTTCGTCCGCGCCTCACCGGAAATGCGCAGAACCGGACAGCGGCATCCCCGCGCTACGGAAGGACACCACCCGTGAGTACGGCACCCGAGCAGCCCGCAGAACCTTCGGCCCAGGTCACCGTCACCCTCGACAGCTGCGCCAAGGAGGACGCCGGCACTGTGCTCGACGTGCTGCGCGCCAGCTTCACGGGTGACCGCGCCGCCGAGGACGCCCCAGGGGAGGCGCCGGATGGCGGCCCGATCGTCTGGTCCGCGACCTTCGACGTGTCCCGCACCCTGGCGGAGCCGGGCGGGGCACCCCGGCTCATCGACCCGGTCACCCTGACCGCCCAGGGCGGCTACCGCGCGGTCGACCGCCTCCGCCAGGGCCTGGCGGAATCCTTCGCCGTCACGGTCATCGGCACGGCCTCGGGCGACCAGGAGCAAGAAGCCGGCTTCCGCCTGGAAAACCGCTGACCCTGTCTCCCCCCGACCCGGCGGCCCGCCCCGCGGTGAGCTGCCCCGCCGCGCAGTTCCCCCCCCGCCTTCGAAGGCCGCGCCCTCCCTCCCAGAGGGCACCCCTTGGGGGCGCGGGGACCTGTGCGGGCAACCACGGTGTGCCGTAAGGGCGATCGGCCCCGCCAAGTGGCACTCACCCAGGGGCGCGGGGAACCGCGCGCCCGGCCGGGACGGCGGTTCAGGCGGCGGGTCGCCGGGGACGCGAGCACGTAAGCGCTCAGCGCAACCGCCGAGGACTCGGCAAGCCCCGCAGGGGATGGGTTCAGGCCGGTCCGGCAGGGCGCACCGCCTCGGTGAAGGCGCGCACCCGCGCATTGGCCCGGGACGCCCGCCACACCGGCCCCCACTCCAGCGGCGGCGTGTCGTGGAACGGCACGAAAGCCACGTCGGGCCGCGCGTGGAAGCGGGCGGCGTGCGCGCCGACGGGGAAGACGCCGAGGCCCGCCCCCACCAGCGTCAGGGTCTCCTGGAGGGTCGCGGCCGACCGCCCGACCGGTATCGGCCGCCCGGCGGGCGTGACGCGGGGCGAGCCCGGCTCGCGCCAGTGGTCTGGCAGCGAGCACGGCGCCCGCAGCAGCTCCGTACGGGCCAGGTCCTCCACCGAGACCGCCGTGCGCCGCGCGAACGCGTGCTCCGCCGGCACCGCGAGCAGCCGCGGCTCCGACAGCAGCACGGGACCGTTGGCCAGGTCGGGCCCCGACAGCGGCAGGCAGGCGATGAGCACGTCGAGCCGGTCGGCCCGCAGCCGGTCCAGCGCCTCGCCCATCTGCACCTCGTGGCTCCGCACCTCGCACTCGGGGTGCCGCGCGGCGAACCGGTCGGTGGCCTGCACCAGCAGCTGCCCGGCCGCGGCGCCGACGAAGCCGACCCGCAGCTCCCCCGTCACCCCGCGCCCCGCGGCGACCGCCGTCGCCAGCGCGCCCTCCAGCCGTTCGAAGGCCGGCCGCAGGTCGTCGTGCAGCCGCGCGCCGATCGGCGTGAGCATCACACTGCGGCTGGTGCGTTCGAACAGCGGCGCGCCGACCCGTCGCTCCAGCTTCCCGATCACCTGGCTGACCCGCGCGGTCGTCACCCGCAGCCGCACCGCGGTGCGCCCGAAGTGCAGTTCCTGGGCGAGCGTCAGGAACGCCTCGATCTCGTACCGCTCCACCGCAGGCCTCCTGTCGTACCCGTGCGTCAAATCGTACGTAACGAACGCCGAGCGGACCGATCTTGGTCCCTTCGCCGCTGCCCCGCGGGTCGGGGCACGTACCTCACCGACGGCCGCGCCCTTGCCGCCCACGCCCGCGGGACGCGGTGCGCGAGCCGCACGGCCGCGCCGAGCTCGTCGACACCCCGTACCGCTCCGGCCCCGGCCAGGACCCGCGCGACCGCGCCCCGTTCGGCGGACGCACGGGTGATGCGGACGGTCAGGACCGAGAACGTCCGGTTCACCGGCGAACCCGGGGCGGTCTCCGGCGGTTGACACGACCGGCCCGTGCTGCCTAGCGTCATATCCGTATGTGACCAAAGTTCACATGGCGGAACGACTTGGGGAGTGGGACCGTGGCAGAACAGCGTCGCGTCGTGGTGTCGGGCGGCGGCACCGGTATCGGCCGGGCCGTCGCGGCGGCCTTCGCCGAGGACGGCGAGCACGTCACCGTCCTCGGCCGCCGCGAGGACGTCCTGCGCACCGCGGCCGGGGAACTGAACGGCACCCACGGCGAAGGCCTGGTCGACCACTTCGCTGCCGACCTCGCCGACCCCGCGCAGGTGCGCGACGCGGCGGCGTACATTGCCGCGGGCGGACAGGTCGACGTCCTGGTCACCAATGCCGGCGGCAATGTCGCCGCCGGCATTGGGGACCAGGACGGCAGCCTCGAAAGCATCGCCGACGGCTACCTGCGCAATTTCCACGCCAACGTCCTGACCGCAGTCCTGCTCACCGAGGCGCTGCTGCCGCACGTACGCCGGCCCGGCGGCCGTATCGTGCACATGTCGTCCATCGCGGCCCTGCGCGGCCCCGGCTCCTACGGCGGTTCCAAGGCCGCCGTGCACGCCTACACCTTCGAACTGGCCCAGCGGGTCGGCGGCGACGGCATCACCGTCAACGCGGTGGCACCCGGCTTCGTCGGCGGCACCGAATTCTTCGGCGACCGCGCCACCCCGGATTTCGTCGCCTCCCGGGTCGCCCAGACCCTCACGGGGCAGCCGGCCCGCCCCGCCGAGATCGCCGCAGCCGTGCAGTATCTGGCCGCGCCCGCCGCCGCGTACACCACGGCCCAGATCCTGCACGTCAACGGCGGGGCGGCGCTGGGCCGCTGACGGCGCCCGGGACGGGGGAAAACGACCCTGTGCGGCCACCGCCCGCCGGGTTAGGCTCGGGGCATGGCAGCTGCTGCACAGGAAGGGCCCGCGGGGAGCGTACGGGTCGACAGCTGGATCTGGTGCGTACGGCTCACCAGGTCCCGGTCGCTCGCCGCCGCCGCGTGCCGGGCCGGGCACGTCCGGGTCAACGGGGAGCGGGTCAAGCCCGCGCAGGCGATCAAGCCGGGCGACGAGGTACGGCTGCACCACGCCGGACGCGAGCGGATCGTCGTGGTCTCCAAGCTGCTGAACAAGCGCGTCGGCGCGGCCGTCGCCGCCGACTGCTTCGTGGACAACAGCCCGCCCCCGCCGCCGCGCGAGGACGTCCTCGCCCTGGGTGTACGCGACCGCGGCACCGGCCGCCCCACCAAGCGCGACCGGCGCGAGCTGGAGAGGCTGCGGCTGCACGGCTCCGCCCGTCCCGGAGGCTGACCCGTGGCCGCCGTCACCGCCGACGCGCCGGTCTTCGAGCAGCACCGGGCGCTGCTGCTCGGCCTGGCCTACCGGCTGCTCGGCAGCATGTGGGACGCCGAGGACGTCGTGCAGGAGGCGTATCTGCGCTGGACCCGCGCCGACCGCGACGAGGTCCGCGAACCGCGTGCCTACCTGCTCACCGTGGTCTCCCGGCTCGCCCTGGACCAGCTCCGCTCGGCCCGCGTCACCCGTGAGGCGTACGTCGGCCCGTGGCTGCCGGAACCGGTCGACGCCGGCGAACTCGGCCCGCTGGACACGGCGGAGCTGCGCGACACCCTCTCGTACGCCACTTTGCACCTCATGGAGCAGCTCACCCCGCCCGAGCGGGCCGCCTTCGTACTGCGTGAAGCCTTCGAGATGCCCTATGACGACATCGCCCGGATCGTCGGCGGCACCGCCGCCAACTGCCGCCAGCTGCACCACCGGGCCGCGACCCGGCTGGCCGCCGTCCGCGGCGACCGCTTCCGGCCCTCGGACGAGGACCACTCCCGGCTGCTCACCCGCTTCCTCGACGCCGCCCGCGGCGGCGACCTCGACGCGCTGACCGGCATGCTCAGCGAGGACGTCGTCGCCTGGAACGACGGCGGCGGACGCGCCCGCGCCGCCCTGCGCCCGGTCACCGGCCGGGACCACGTCATCGCCTTCGTCCTCGGCCTGGTCAGCCGCTACCCCTTCGGTGAAACCCGCCTGACCGAGGCCAACGGCCGGCCCGCCCTGCTGCTCGCCGTCGACGGCCACGAGCAGGTCACCCTGCTCGACATCAGGGACGGCGTCATCCACGCTGTCTTCGCCGTCCTCAACCCCGACAAGCTCACCCGCCTCCCGGACCGGCGGTAGGGCCTGTCGCGGTCCGCCGCGAAGCCACCGTCAGCGCGTGGGTGGAACGAATCCTTCCTGCGGCGGAGGACGGACCCTTTCGCATCCCGTCGTTCCGCTGTCAGCCGAGACCGTCGCGGCTCGGGCGGCGCGGGCGACAGGATCGTCACATGCAGCCGACCTTCGTTCTCGTGCACAGCCCGTCCGTAGGCCCCTCGACCTGGCACCCCGTGGCCGAACACCTGGCGACGGCGGGATACCACGTACGGGTGCCGTCCCTGCTGCACACCGGCGCCGGCGCCCCGCCCTTCTGGCCCCGTATCGCCGGCGCTGTGCGCGACGACCTCCGGCAGGTCCCGGCCGCCAGCCCCGTCGTCTTGGTGGCACACAGCAACGCGGGCCTGTTCCTCCCGGCGATCCGCGCCGGCCTCGACCACCCGGTGGCCGGCTCGGTCTTCGTCGACGCCGCGCTACCCGCCCGGACCGGGCCGACCCCTGTCGCCTCAGCCGAGTTGCTGCAGTTCCTCCGCCCGATGGCCGTGAACGGCATACTGCCGCGCTGGACCGACTGGTGGGACGAGGCGGACGTCGCACCGATGTTCTCCGACCCGATCGTGCGCCGGACGGTCGTCGAGGAGCAGCCCGCGCTGCCCCTGTCCTACTACGAGCAGCGCATCCCGGTCCCCGACGGCTGGGACGACCATCCCTGCTCCTACCTGCTGTTCGGCCCTCCGTACGACGACCTTGCCGCCGAGGCGGGCGAACGCGGCTGGCGGGTGGCACACCTGCCCGGCGCGCACCTGCACCAGATCGTGGACCCCGCCGGCACGGCCCGGCAGCTCATCGCCCTCGCGTGATCCGCTTCCGGTACGCGCCTCAATACGACTGCAGCTCCCACAAGTTGCCGTCCGGGTCCCTGACGTGGGCGGTACGCATCGTCGGCCCCCACTCGGGCCGGGCGGCGGGCCCGGCGACCGGCTGCCCGCCGTGCTGCAGGCACAGCTCGTACCCGGCAGCCACGTCCGCCACCCGGCTGACCAGCATCCCCCGGTCGCCGCCGGCCGCCGCGCTCCCGGTCAGCGCGGCCATCGCGCCCCGCTCGATCAGCGCGAGGGCGCCTTCGGCGCCGACGTCCCAGCTCGCGTACGGGCCGTCCGCCGTGCCACGGGCGAGCTCCGCGCCGATCAGCTCCGGCAGCACGGCGTCGTAGAAACGGAAGGCGGCGGTGAAGTCGCCGGCCAGCAGGCGGGGGTGAAGTGCGTCCATCGGAAAGCTCTCTAATGGTGGGGTCGGACCTACTGTGGGTGCAACCCTATAATACTCACTATGGACGAGCTGGCGATCCCGCCGACACTCACTGCCCTGACGACGTATCTGCTGTCCAGGACCGGTAAGGACGCCCGCGGCCGGCTCGCCGCCGAGCTGTCTGCGCGGGGCCTGCGGCTGTGGCACATGGCGGTGCTCGCCGCCCTCGCCGATTTCGGCCCGCACTCGCAGCGGGACCTGGCCGAGCGGCTCGCCATCGACCCCAGCGACATCGTGAAGGTCCTCGATGACCTCGCGGGTGCGGGACATGTCACCCGCACGCGCGACCCGGTCGACCGGCGCCGCCTGCGGGTCTGCCTGACGCCGGACGGGCGCGCCGCCCTCTCCTCGCTCATCGTCGAGGCCGAGGCGGTTCAGGCCGGCTTGCTGGCGCCTCTCACTCCTGCCGAGCGGGCGACTCTCCACGAGTTGCTCCGCAGGATCTTCTGAACGTGCTCCGCCGGCGCGGGCCCGAGGCGTTCCCGCCGCGCCGGGGGGCGCCCTTCCCCGGCGTTCGGGGGTGGCTCGGCTCCCCTTGCGGCAGGGGGTGCGCCCCAGGGGCGCGGCCTGCCCCCACGGCGCGCGGGTCGTCACCGGCCCGGAGGGACTGTCCGGTCCGCTCCGGACCACCGGCCGGTGGGTGGTTGCTCGCGCAGTTCCCCGCGCCCCTGGGCGCACCCCCTTACGCGGAGGCACCGCACACCCCTCGCCCCCGGAAGCACGTTCGGCCGTGGCGGCGGTCGACCGGGAAAGTTAGCGCTGCTAGTTTAAGGGGATGACCCCCGTAGTCCACTTCGCCGCGGCCCGCCGCACCCCGATCGGCCGCCTCCGCGGAGCCCTCGCCGGCGTCCGGCCCGACGACCTCGCCGCCACCGTCATCCGCGGCCTCCTCGCGGACACGCCCTCGCTCGACCCGGGCAGGATCGACGACGTGTACTGGGGCGCCGCCAACCAGGCTGGCGAGGACAACCGCAATGTCGCCCGCATGGCGGCACTGCTCGCCGGGCTCCCCGACACCGTGCCCGGCGCCACGGTGAACCGGCTGTGCGCCTCCGGCATGGAAGCCGTCACCGCCGCCGCCCGTACGATCGCCGCCGGTGAGGCCGACATCGTGCTGGCCGGCGGCTCCGAGTCGATGAGCCGCGCCCCCTTCGTCCTGCCCCGCCCCGACGAGGCCCTGCCGCGCACGCTCCAGACGTACGACACCCGGCTCGGCTGGCGGCTGACCAATCCCCGCATGCGCGACCTGCACGGCGTGCTCCCGATGGGCGAGACCGCCGAGGAGGTCGCGGCGGCCTACCGGATCAGCCGCACCGACCAGGACGCCTTCGCGCTGCGCTCGCACCGCAACGCCGCCGCCGCCCGCGCGGCCGGCCGCTTCGACGCCGAGATCCTTCCCGTCACCCGCCCCGACGACGTCACGGTCACCCGCGACGAGAGCATCCGCGAGGACACCACCGCGGAGCGGCTGGCCGGCCTCGCCCCGGTCTTCCGGGACGGCGGCACCGTCACCGCCGGCAACTCCTCGCCCATGAACGACGGCGCCGCCGCCCTGCTGCTGGTCAGCGAAACCGCCCTGCACGACCTCGGCCTGGAATCCCTCGGCCGCTACGCCGCGGGCGCCAGCGCCGGGGTCCACCCCGACCTCATGGGCATCGGCCCGGTCCCCGCGACCCGCCGCGCCCTGGCCCGCCTCGGCCGCAAGGCCGACAGCATCGACGCCGCCGAATTCAACGAGGCCTTCGCCGCCCAGGCACTGGCCGCCGTCCGCGAACTCGCCATCGACCCGGACCTGGTCAACCCCGACGGCGGCGCCATCGCCCTGGGCCACCCGCTCGGCGCGTCCGGCGCCCGTATCCTCACCACCCTCCTGCACCGCATGCAGCGCACCGGCGCCCGCCGCGGCCTGGCCACCATGTGTGTCGGCGCCGGCCAGGGCAGCGCCGTCCTGATCGACCGCGACTGACCCGACCTACCCCGGCCGACCCCCGCCGAACGCCACCGACCGCACCCGCACCCACCGCGGCCGATCTCTGACGACCCGTAGGGGCTTGGCCGCGGGGTGACCGTCTGGGACAATCGGTGGCGTCCTGTTGCCGACACCACGACGGGCGGAGTCGCCATGACCGGCCCTGACGGAGCACACCTGCTCGCGATCAGCGACCTGCACGTCGGATACCAGGCCAACCGGCAGATCGTCGAGGAGCTACGGCCGGAGCACGACGACGACTGGCTGCTCGTCGCCGGAGACGTCGCGGAGCGCTCCACCGACATCGCATGGGCGCTGAGCACCCTCAAGCAGCGCTTCTCCACCGTCATCTGGCTGCCCGGCAACCATGAACTGTGGACACCGCCCGACGACCCGGTCCAGCTCCGCGGCGAAGCCCGCTACCGCCGCCTGGTCGACGAGGCCCGCAGGCTCGGCGTGATCACCCCCGAGGACCCCTACCCGCTGTGGGAGGGCCCGCGCGGCCCGGTCGCCGTCGTCCCGATGTTCCTGCTGTACGACTACACCTGGCGCGACGGCACACCCGGCGCCCGTACCAAGGAGGAAGCGCTCTCCCAGGCCCGCGCGGCAGGCATCGTCTGCACCGACGAGATGTTCCTGCACCCCGATCCGCTGCCCGGCCGCGACGACTGGTGCCGCGCCAGGGTCGCCGAGACCGCCCGCCGCCTCGAAGCGCTCGATCCCGCCCTGCCCACCGTGCTGGCCAACCACTGGCCGCTGCACCGCGAGCCCACCGAGATCCTGCACTATCCCGAGTTCGCCCTGTGGTGCGGCACCGAGCTCACCGAGCAGTGGCACACCCGCTTCCGCGCCACCGAAGTCGTATACGGCCACCTCCACATCCCGCGGATCATCTGGCGCGACGGCGTCCGCTTCACCGAGGTCTCGCTCGGCTACCCCCGCGAGTGGGGCAGCCGCGCCGCGGGACCGTCAGGACCCCGCCGGATCCTGTCCGGCCCGCGGCAGGCGGTCCACCGGTGATCGAACACCTGCTGCCGCCCGGCGCGTTCACCCGCGCCGCCTACGGCGACGAACTCGACCATGTGCCGCTGCACCCCGAGGAGACCGCCGCTGTCGCCCGGGCCGTCGTCAAACGGCAGCGCGAATACACCGCGGGGCGCGCCTGCGCCCGTGACGCCCTCGCCCGCCTCGGCGCCCCGCCCGGCCCCGTACTGCGTGACGCCAAACGCGGCGCCCCGCTCTGGCCCGACGGGGTCGTCGGCAGCATCACCCACTGCGAGGGCTACCGCGCCGCGGCCGTCGCCCGTACCAGCGACCTCCTCACCCTCGGCATCGACGCGGAACCCCATGACCGGCTGCCCGAGGGAGTCCTGGACGCCATCGTCGCCACCGACGCCGAACGCGCCGCGCTCACCGCGCTCATGGAGAGCGCTCCCCGAACGCACTGGGACCGGCTGCTGTTCAGCGCCAAGGAGACCGTCTACAAGGCCTGGTACCCCTACCACCACCGGATGCTCGGCTTCCACGAGGCGGAGCTCCTGTTCACCGCCGACCCCGACACGCCCGATCCCGCCGCGCCCGACCGCGGGAGCTACACCGCGCGGCTGCTCATCCCCGGGCCGCTGCTCGCCGAGGGCACAGGACCCGACATCTTCACCGGCCGCTGGATCGTCCGCGACGGCCTGCTGGCCGCCGCCATCGCCGTGCCTGCCGCCCCCGCCCGCACCGACTGACCGCGCCCGCCTGGCCGCGGTGCCGGGCGCACCGGCCAGGCGGGCGCGGATCAGGAGCAGGCCGCGCGGCGGCCGTACCGCTCAGGCCGAGTCCCGCAGCACCAGCGTCGTCTTGAAGATCACCGACCGGGTGTCCTGCGACGAATCGTCGATCAGCGCCATCAGCAGCTTCGCCATCTCCGCCGCCATGTCCTCCACCGGCTGCCTGATGGTGGTCAGCAGCGGCCGGGACGCCAGCGCCGCGCTGCTGTCGTCGAAGCCGATCACCGCGACGTCCTCCGGTACCCGGCGCCCGTGGTCGCGCAGCACCAGCAGCGCGCCCTGCGCCATCAGGTCGTTGGCGACGAACACCCCGTCGGTGTCGGGAAAGCGCTCCAGCAGCTCCCGCATCGCCCGCTCGCCGCCGACCTGCGTGAAACTGCCCTCCACGCTGGGCACGTACGCGTGGCCGTGCTCGGCCATCGCCTCCCGGAAGCCCGCCAGCCGGTCCTGCCCGGCCGGCGAGTCGAACGGCCCGGCGATCGTGGTGATCCGCCGGCACCCGCGGGCCAGCAGCCGCTCCGCGGCCAGCTTCGCCCCCGCCTGCTGCGCCACGTCCACATAGCTGATCGGGATCGCCGTCGACGGGCGCGCGAACAGCACCGTCGGCAGCCCCGCCTCGGTCAGCAGGAACGGCAGCGAGTCGCCCGGCGCTATCGACACCAGCGCCACCCCGTCGATGTGCTCCTGGCGCAGATTGGCGACCAGGGTGTGCCGGGCGTCCTCGGAGTCGGCGAGCATCAGCACCGGATGCACCCCGCGCGGGCGCAGCACCGCCAGCAGACCGCCGACCACCCGCCCGAAGAACGGGTCGCTGAACACCTGGCCGAGGAAGGGGTCGTCGGCCGTGCGGTGGGCCGGCACCGAGAACACCAGGGCCACCGAGTCGGTGCGCCGGGTGACCAGTGTCCTGGCCGCCCGGTTGGGCACATAACCGGTGGCCGCCACCGCCTCCTGGACGATCCGCTGGATCTCCGGGTCCACATTCCGCGTCCCGTTGACCACCCGCGACACCGTCGCCCGTGACACTCCGGCGGACCGGGCGACGTCTTCCAGAGTGGGCTGGCGTGGCCCCGCCGGACGGCTGCTCGTCATGCGTGCAGTTATACCATGGCCGGGAGAGCGCTCTCCGGGTTGCGGCGCAGGCCACAGCACGGATGGGGCGGGGTACGGCAGCCCCCCACAGGCCTGCCGCGCCCCGCCCCGGTCTCATCCGGGCCGGCCGTTCACGCGTAGACCCCGAACTCGTACAGCGAATCGCCGTACGCCGTCCCGCGCTGCCCGATCGTCACCCGTACGTAGCGCCCGGAGCCGCTGACGTCGAAGGTGTCGACGCCGCCCGTTCCGGTCGTGGTCGAGTAGGCGTTGGTCCAGTTGGTGCCGTCGTTCGACAACTGCACCTGGTACGCCTTGCCGTAGGCGGACTCCCACGCCAACTGGATGTGCTTGACCGCGGTACTGGCGCCCAGGTCGACCTGGATCCACTGCGGATCGCTCCAGTCGCTCGCCCACCGGGTGCTCATGTTGCCGTCCGTCGCGTTGCCCGGCGTGCACGGGCAGCCGCCCGTCGGGTCGGTCTGGTACGACGACGCCGTCGTCGGCTTGCCGAGCGCCACATTGGTGCCGCCCACCTGCGGGGGGACCACCCGGAAGGACTTGGTCTCGATCCCGACGTTGCCGTGCCCGTCGTAGGCGTAGACGTAGACCTTCCACACCCCGAGGGTCTTCGGCGCGGTCGCGGTGAACTGCCCGTTCCCGGTCTGCGTGAAGTCCACCTGGTGCAGCCCGGTGCCGTTGTCCACGTACTTCGACGTGTACATCAACTGGTACCTGAGCGGATCGCCGTTCGGATCGGTCGCCGTCGCCGACACCGTGAACTGCCCGCCGGCCGGTACCGCACCGCTGTTCGCGACTGTCATCGAGCTGATCACCGGCGGGGTGTTGGCCTGCGGCGTACCGCCGTAGTCCTTGGCCACCGAGTAGTACGTCAGCCGCTTCCAGCCGCTGGGACGGACGTTGAACCACACACCGCCGAAGTCGTTCTCGTCGCCGTAGTGGAACATCGTCGCCCCGAGGCCGACCCCGGTGTGCCCGACGATGCAGTTCCACGCCGACACATAGGCGTCGCGCTTCTGCACGTCGGTCGGCTCCGTCGGCACCCCGTTGGCGTCGTTGGGCACCTCCCACTCGCCGGCCTCACCGGACTCGGTCACGATGTACGGCTTGCTGTAACCGCCGTTGATCCAGTCCTGCTTCACATTGCACGCCGCGCCGTAGGAGTTGACCGCGTAGAGGTCGAGCGAGGGCGTGTACTGCTTGTAGTACGGCCACGCGCCGGTCCACGCGTCGGTCGACGTCACCGGGTGGTTCGGGTCGATCGCGTGGATCGCCTGCACCACCTGCTCCACGTACTGCGCGTACGCGATCCGCTGCTGCTCGATCGCCGCACCCGAGTAGTGGTCCTGGGTGGTCAGGATGACCTCGTTGCCGACGTCCCACATCAGCACACCCGGATGGTTCTTGTAGGTGGTCACCCAGTTCTTGATGTCATTGAGCGTGTTCGTCTTGTACGCCGTGTCGTTGACGTAGTCCGCGCCCTGGTTGAGCCAGAAGCCGTTGACGACCTTCAGCCCGTACGCCGCCGCCGCGTCCAGCAGCGGTTTGCTGCCCGCGTCGGTGCCCCAGGTGCGCAGCGTGTTGATGCCCATCGACTTCAGGTCCCGCATGTGCGAGTCGGCCGTGGTGTTGGCCGGACCCCACGTCATGCCCTTGACCTGCCACGGCTTGCCGTCCACCGTCAGCTGCCAGTTGCCCTGGCTGCCGGTGACGTGCACGCTGCTCGGCGCGGTCGGCACCGGCGGATCGGTCAGCGGGGCCGGGGCGTTGCCCGTCGTCTGCGAGACCGTCACGTTGTCGATGCTCAGCGCACCGCCCGACGTGGTGTCGGCGGCCGGCGAGGTGCAGCCGCAGACCGCGTCCGGGTACGAACCGCCGATCCGCAGGCTGAAGTCGACGTAGACCCCGTGGTGCACGGCCGCGTTCCAGGTGGACACGCCCACCTGCGACTCGTTGACCTGCCACACCTGGTTGCCGTCGAGATACCAGCGGATCTGCTCGTCCGAGGTGGTGCGGTCGATGATCTCCGAGTAGGTGTGGTAGCCGCTCTGGCAGGCCGTGCACGTGGCCAGACCGCTGGTCAGGCCGTTGTACTCGGAGCAGTTGCCGCCGGGCGCGGTCCCGCAGTGCAGGGTCGCCGACAGCTGGCTGCGCCCGTTGACGTCCTCCATGATGTCGCTCTCGCCGACCGCCGGCCAGGAACCGGTGTTGCCCCGGTAGGCGGCGCCCATCGCCCGGAAGGACGGCCAGTAGCCGAGCGCCTTGGCGACGGAGGGCTGCTTGAGGGTCGCGGAGATCTGCAGCCGGCCGCCGGCCGGCGCGGTGAAGTCGGTGCGCTTGGTCTCGATCCGGCCGGACGTCCACGCCGTACCCGACTTGAGCGCGGTCAGGTTGAGGTGGCCGCCGCCGTCGAGGCCCACGTTCGCCGGGGAGTTGGTGGCCGTGTCGACCTCGCCCGTGCCCCAGGCCGCAGGTCCGCCGGGGTAGGCGGTGCCGGTGTCGGTGATCCAGTCGGCCGCGTTGGGCGAGGTGCCCGCGGCGCCGTTGAAGTCGTCGCTCCACACGGTCGTCCAGTTGCCGGGCGGCGGGGTGCCGGTGCTGCCGCCGTTCGCGCCGCCGTCGCCACCGCCTGTCGTGGTGCCGCCCGTGCCGCCGGTGCCCGCGGTGCCGTAGACCTGGAACTCCCACAGCGAGTAGCCGTAGCCGTTCGCGCGGGCGGTGCCGTACATCCGCACATAGCGGCCGGAGCCGCTGACCGTCAGCGTCTGGGTGCCGCCGGTGCCGGTCGTCGTGGAGTAGATCTGTGTCCAGTGCGAGGCGTCGTCCGACACCTGGATCTGGAACGCGGACGCGGGATTCTCCCAGTTCAGCACGACCTTGCTGACCGTGGAGGTGGCTCCGAGATCGACCTGCAGCCACTGCGGGTCGGCCCAGGCGCTGGCCCAGCGGGTGGTGGTGCTGCCGTCGACGGCCGCGCCGGCGGGGTAGCCGGCGCCCTCGGTGGAGGACGTCGTCGCGGGCTTGCCCTGGGAGAGCAGGGTGTCGGCGGCGTGCGCGGAAGTAGTGGGGCCTGCCAGCGCGTAGACCGCGAGGCCCACGGCCAGCAGCAGCAGGAAGGCGGCGCGCAGCGAAGGAGGAAGGGCTCCTGGCCGCAGGCGTGCCGAGGGTGACGCTCTCATGGCGGGCTCCAACGGTGGGGGGTGGGAGGGGGAG
>NZ_JAJSYW010000118.1:0-21330 GCF_036815005.1 Streptomyces sp. IBSBF 2435
CCGCGTTGCCCGCGGTGTAGACGTCGGCGTGGCCGGTGTCGCTGACCGGACGGCCCAGCGCCAGGTTGCTGTTGGCCGGAGTGGTCGGCGGGGTCGTCGGGGGAGTGGTGGGCGGCGTCGTCGGAGGTGTCGTCGGCGGCGTGGTGGGCGGGGTCGTGCCGCCGCCCGTGGTGCCGCCGCCGCTGCCGCCGGTGGGCACACCGCTGTTGGTCCAGATCGGGGCGGGCCAGGTGCCGGTGCAGGTCTGGCCGGTGTTCCATCCGGAGTTGCCGCCGCCGTCGGTGATCTGCAGGACGTTGCCGACGCAGTTGTGGATCGGGGTGGCGGCCTGGCCGATGTTCTTGGCCTTGACGTTGATGAAGGTCATCTGCGCCGCGGCCTGGGCCTGGATGGCGTAGGTCCCGGCCCCGTCGATGTTGATGTTCTTGAAGGTGGCGCCGATGACGCCGCCCTCGATGGTCTGGATCGCCTCGTAGGAGCTGTCGAGGATGTCGGTGTCACTGATCTGGATGTTGGCGTTGACCACGCCCTGGAGGCCGTCGAACCAGATGGCGCCGACGCCGAACTGCCAGTTGTAGTCGCTGTTGCCGGTTCTGATCAGCGTGTTGCGGGCCGCGGTGATCGTGCCGGAGACCCCGTTGGGCCCGCCGCCGTTGACGCCCGGGTAGCGGTTGGCGATGTGCAGGCCGCCGCCGTTGCTGATGGTGTCCGCCATGACGTTGTCGGACAGATTGAAGTCCTTGCCGCCGTACGTGACGATGTTGTTCGCCAGGATCGGCAGGATGACGGTGTTGTGGTCGAAGCTGTCGCTGACGTTCGGCGCCTTCTCCGGCCACGAGGCCAGACCGTCGTCACCCACGTTGCGCACGAAGGTGTTGGTGACGGTCGAGTTGGTCACGCCGGAGTGGAAGTTCACGCCGTCGGCCGTGGTGTCGAGGATGCGGCTGTTCTTGATGGTGAAGTGGTCCATCGGACCGTCCATCCAGGCGCCGACCTTGACGTGCTGGATCCACAGGTCGTCGATGGTGGAGTTCGACATGGCGCCGCCGATGCCGTTGACCTGGTCGTCGTCCACCCGCTCCTGGATGTCGCCGATGATGGCGAAGTCCTTGAGCGTGACGTTCTTGCTCGGACCGCCGGCCTCCTGCGAGCGGACCGGCCCGCCGTAGCCGCCGTTCGCCGCGTACTTGCCGTAGAAGCCGGCCGCGCGGTTGCGGTTGACCGGGTCGCGGCCGCCGAAGACGGTGTACCAGGGACCGGCGCCCTGGACGGTCACGCCGTCCACGATCACGTGGTCGTAGAGGGTGTAGTTGCCCTGCGGAACGTAGACGACCTTGCCCTGCGCCTGGCCCGCGTTGACCGCCGCCTGGATCTTGGCGGTGGAGTCGGTGGCGCCGGTCGGGTCGGCCCCGTAGTCGGCCACCGCGTCGATCGCGCCGGCCGGCTTGGCGATGGGCGCGGCCACCTGCTCGAAGTCGGCGAGGTCGATGGTGAAGGTCGGCGACTGCGCGGTCGACGTCACCTGGAACCTGATCTTGGTGCCCGCCGGGTAGGTGGTCCCGAACTGCGTCCTGGACTCGTCGTAGAAGTGGTGCGGGTTGGTGTCACCGGGGTTGTTGTTGAACGGGTAACCCCCGTAGAACCAACTGTACTTGGACGTCACCGGCAGGGTCTTCACCGACTGCCCGTTGGCCTGGACGTCCAGGGTGGAGCTGCGGCCCTTGCCGTCGGCGCTGTCCGGCAGGCTGTAGCGCAGCGACACCGCGTTGGCCGGCGCGGTCAGCGTGAACTCCACGTACTGGCCTACCGCGTTGAGCGTGACCGCCTGGCGGCCCGAGGCCTCGGACGGCAGGTGGCCGTACAGCCGGTCGGGGCCGATGAGCGTGCCGTTGGTATTGGCGTACTCCGCCTCCAGCTCCTTGAACGGCACGTTGGCGCCGCGGCCGGAGATGCCGACGGGGGAGGGGGCGGGCACACCGCCCGCGGCGTGCGCGGTGGGGGCGCCCACCAGCGTGACAGCGGTCAGCGCGGCGGCGCCGGCCACCGCGAAGGACAGGACGGCCGCCATACCGCGGCGTCTGGCCCTGTGGCGTCGTAGGGGGGTCTGCTCGGGGCTGTGCGGTGGGTGCAACACAGGCGGGGTCCTTGCGGCTCGGGGGTGGGGGGAAGGCGGAATCGCCCGGCCGGGGCGCAGCAGAGACTACGAGCGTCGCCGCAGTAAGTCCATAACTCTGCGCAAAACAGCGATGGTTCTTCGCAATATTCACGACACCCAACCGTCATAGACGGGGCGGGACGCAGAGATTTTTGGATCACCTGCACATGTCCCGGCCGGCGGGCGGGCAGGCCGCACGGCAGGGCTGTCGGGGATGCGGAACGGGATCCCGAAACAGCTGAGGAGGAAGAGGGGGACGAGGTCAGCGGGTCCTGCGGGGGGAGGCCAGCAGGAAGGGGGCGCCGCCGCGGGCGCGGTGCTCGGTGCACTGCCAGCCGTACCGCCCCAGCCAGTCCGCACAGCGGGCGAGCGCCCGCGCGGCGGTCTCCGCGTCAGGTACGCCGCGCCAGGCGACCTCGGGCAGCCCGTCCTGGCCGCCTGGCGTCACCGCGTAGCCCGCGCCGCCGGCGCCGGCCGGCGGGCAGCCGGCCGCCTCAAGGGCCAGCGCGACCGCGTGCACCGCCCGGTCCCGCTCCCAGGGGGCGGGCACATCCGTCGCGCCGTCCAGCAGCAGTGAGCGGATGCGGAGCAGGCCCTCCCACGCGGTCGCCACCTCGGCCGCCCGCCGCGCCCCGCCGGGCGGGGCCGTCCCCGTGCCGTCGTCGGCCGCGAAGGTGTCCGCGGCGGGCGCCGGCCGGCCGGGCGCCGGGACGTCGGGCCGGGCCGCCGTCAGATCGGCCCGCAGCCGCAGCCCTTGCGGCGACAGGTAGTAACTGTGGTGCCCGCTGCGGCCGTGCGGCACCGCGAGCCCGCGCGCGGCCAGCGCCGCGCACACGTCGGCCCGCGCGGTCAGCCGCCCGGTCGCCGGGTCGGAACCGGTGACCGCCCGCCGCTGGGCCGTGGTCAGTGCCGTGGCCGTAACCGCTCCCTCCGCCCTCGGTGCCGTGCCCGCACCGTACCCCGGGCCGCCGACACCCCGGCCCGCGATAACACCGCTGAATTCGCTACGGAATTCGTAAGGGCGCCGCCCGGTGAAAGCGCGGAGAAGGGCAGGGTGTAACGTCCCGGTCCCACCGTAAAACGGCGGGCGGGCGCCGTACGGGCGAAGTCCGGTCTGTAATGGGAGAGTTCATGAAATTGACGGTTCAGGGCCGCAGGAGATCCGCGGCCGTAGCGGCGGCCGGAATGGCCGCCATGATCGGTACGGCCGTGCTGGCGGCGCCGGCCTCGGCGCACACGCCGGTCTGGTCGGTCACCTGCAATTCGGTGCAGGTCGACCTGACGAACTACAGCACCGGCAGGCACGTGCAGAACTCGGTGTCGCTCACCGTCGTCGGCGGCGAGGGCGCGCTGGCCGACAACGAGGACTTCGGCGGCAGCTTCCACGCCACGGAAGCGCTGCCCGCGCACGACAGCCCGCTCACCGTGCGCCTGGTGGTCAAGGCCGGTGACAACAAGAAGTACAACGTGGACGAGACCAAGGTCTCGCCGGTGTGCGACACCCCCACCAGCCCGTCGGTGTCGCCGTCGACCACTCCGCCGACCACCGCGCCGGAGACCACCGCGCCGCCGACCACCGCGCCGGAGACCACCGCGCCCGGGACGACCGCGCCGACCACCGCCCCGGTGCCGGCCGGCACCACCAACGCTCCCGTCGTCGCGGGCACCACGTCCGCGGCCGGCGGCGGCGACCTGGCCGAGACCGGCAGCTCCAGCGCCACGCCGATGATCGCGGGTATCGCGGTCGCCGTCGTGGTGGCGGGCGGCGGCCTGGTGCTCTGGACCCGCAAGCGCGGCTCCTCGGCGCACCGCTGACCGGCCCGACACCACCGGCCGGCTGGCCGGACCGGGGAATGCGCCAGTGATGAGCGGCGCATTCCCCGGAAATGCCGATCCGCGGCTATCGACCGCCCGGCGGAATTCCTTGATCGACAAATGCGCGGACGCGCGACCGGCCTGCGCCGCGCCACGCGCGGAGATCAACTCCCGTTGGAATCAACGCACTTGCGGGATTACGCCGGGAGGCCTTCCGGCCCGGCGTTCCCGGCCGCCGGGGCCGCGCCGACCGGGCACCGCCCGCTGTGAAAAGCCGGAGAAATCACCGCCTGTGTCCGGCTCGCCCGTGAGGCCCGCTTAGGATCGGGGGATGGATCTTCGATGGCCGCGGCGCAAGCGGTGGTTGGCCGGGGCAGGGGCGCTCGCCGTGCTGGTGGCGGGCGGCGCGGCCGTCGGGACCGCCGCGGCGGCCGGCGGCGGCTCGGTGCACCGCAGTGACGCGATGCTGACCGGCGCCGGCGGCGTACGCCTGGACACCTCGTACTTCACCACCGGCGGCAGCACCCGCAAGCCCGCGGTCCTGCTCGGCCACGGCTTCGGCGGCAGCAAGGACGACGTGCGCGGCCAGGCCGAATCGCTGGCCGAGCACGGTTACGCGGTACTGACCTGGTCGGCCCGCGGCTTCGGCTCCTCGACCGGCGGGATCGGGCTCAACGCGCCGGACGGCGAGGTCGCCGACGTCAGCCGGCTGATCGACTGGCTGGCCGCCCGCCCCGACGTCCGGCTCGACGCGCCCGGCGACCCGCGGGTCGGCATCTCGGGCGTGTCGTACGGCGGCGCGATCTCGCTGCTGGCCGCCGGGTACGACCACCGGGTCGACGCGATCGCACCACGCGAGACGTACTGGAATCTCGCCGACGCCCTCTTCCCCGACGACGTCTACAAGAAGCTCTGGGCCGGCATCTTCTTCTCCTCCGGCTCCGCGGCGCTCCCGGACGGCGCACAGAAGCCGGCCGCACCCGGCGCCACCGAGAATCCCGTCGGGTCCGCCGCCCCGCCCAGGGCGGGCAACCCCCTGTGCGGCCGGTTCACCCCCGCCGTCTGCGCGCTCTACCAGCGCGTCGCCACCGCCGGCCGGCCGGACGCCGCGGCCCGCGCTCAGCTCGAAGCGCTCAGCCCGTCCGCGGTCGCCTCCCGTATCAAGGTCCCGGCGCTGATCGTGCAGGGCCAGACCGACTCGCTGTTCACCCTGGCCCAGTCCGACGCGACGGCGAGCGCGATCACGGCGAACGGCGCGCCCGTCGCCGTGGACTGGATCGCCGGCGGCCACGACGGCGGCGACACCGAGGACGCCAGGGTCGACCGCCGGGTCACCGCATGGTTCGACCACTACCTCAAGGGCAGCGCCGGCACCGGCACAGGACCCGCCTTCCGGGTCACCCGCACCGGCGGCCTGAACTCCACCGACGGCAGCGTCGTGCTGCGCGGCGCCGACAGCGGCAGTTACCCGGGGCTCGGCGGCGCGACCGCCCGCCGGATCACGCTGGCCGGCCGCGAGCAGCCGATCGTCAACCCGGCGGGCGGCGCGCCGCCGGCGATCTCCGCGGTGCCGGGCACCGGGGCGCTCAGCGAACTGTCCTCGCTCGGCGCGGGCCTCTCGCTCGACATCCCGGGCCAGTACGCCCAGTTCGAGTCCGCCCCGCTCAAGGGCGGCACCCATCTGACCGGCGCGCCGACCGTCACCGTTCGGGTCCGCACCACAGCGCCCGACGCGGTGCTGTTCGGCAAGCTCTACGATGTCGCGCCCGGCGGCAAGGCCACGCTGCCGTCCGCGCTCGCCGCCCCCGTCCGGGTGCAGGGCTCACCGAGCGGCAGCACCGTACAGCTGCAACTGCCCGCCGTCGACCACGACTTCGCGGCCGGCCACCGGATGCGCCTGGTGCTGGCCAGCACCGACCTGGGCTACGCCTCACCGGCCGCGCCCGCCACCATGTCGGTGTCGCTGGCCTCGCCGCAGCTGACCGTACCCGTCGACAGCGCGCTCAGCGACGCCCCCGCCGCGCTGCCCTGGTGGACCTGGGCGCTGCCCCCCGCCGCACTGCTGATCGCCGCCGCGCTGCTGCTCACCGGGCGCCGCCGGGTGCGCCTGCGCCCCGCGGACCCGGCGCTGGCCGCGGTGCCGCTGCAGATCACCGGCCTGAGCAAGCGGTACGCCAAGTCGGCCGACCGCTACGCCGTCCGCGACCTGTCCTTCCGTGTGGAGCCGGGCCAGGTGCTCGGCCTGCTCGGGCCGAACGGCGCGGGCAAGACCACCACGCTGCGGATGCTGATGGGGCTCATCCGCCCCGACGACGGCGAGATCCGGGTGTTCGGCGAGGCGGTGCGCCCGGGCGCGCCGGTGCTGTCCAGGCTCGGCGCCTTCGTGGAGGGCGCCGGCTTCCTGCCGCATCTGACCGGCCGGGCCAACCTGGAGCTGTACTGGCAGGCCACCGGCCGCCCGGCGCAGGACGCCCGGTTCGCCGAGGCCCTGGAGATCGCCGGGCTCGGCGAGGCGCTGGAGCGCGCGGTGCGCACGTACTCGCAGGGCATGCGCCAGCGGCTCGCCATCGCCCAGGCCATGCTGGGCCTGCCGGACCTGCTGATCCTCGACGAGCCGACCAACGGCCTGGACCCGCCGCAGATCCGCGAGATGCGCGAGGTGCTGATCCGCTACGCCGCCGCCGGGCGCACCGTCATCGTCTCCAGCCATCTGCTGGCCGAGGTCGAGCAGAGCTGTACGCATCTGGTGGTGATGGACCGCGGGCGGCTGATCACCTCCGGTCCGGTCGCCGACATCATCGGCTCGGCCGACACCGTCCTGGTCGGCGTGGACGGCGAGATGCCGCAGAACGCGGTCGACAAGGTCGCCGAGCTGCCCGGGGTGGCCACCGCGGTACGCGAGGAGGACGGCCTGCTCGCGGTGCTCGACGGGCTGACCGCCGCGCAGTTCGTGGCCGAACTCGTCCGGCTCGGCGTGCCGGTGGCCCGGGTCGGGCCGCACCGCCGGCTCGAGGACGCCTTCCTGACCCTGATCGGAGGCTCGGCATGAGCGCCGCACCCCCCGCAGTCCCGGCCCCCGCCCCTTCGGCCGTACCGCCGCCGCGCGCCGGCGCGGCCGGCTACCGGCCGGGCCGCACCCTGCGGCTGCGGGTCGAGGCCCGCAGGCAGCTGCGCAGGCGGCGCACGATGATCGTGGGCGCGCTGCTGGCGGCGCTGCCCTTCATCCTGATCATCGCCTTCGCGATCGGCGGCACCCCGGGCGAGGGCCGCAACGGGCCCACCCTGATCGACACCGCCACCGCGTCGGGCGCCAACTTCGCCGCGACCTGCCTCTTCGTCTCGGCGGGCTTCGTCCTGGTGGTGCCGGTCGCGCTCTTCTGCGGCGACACGGTCGCCTCCGAGGCGGGCTGGTCGAGCCTGCGCTATCTGCTGGCCGCGCCGGTGCCCAGGACCCGGCTGCTGAGCGTGAAGCTGGCGGTGGCGCTGGGCTTCAGCGCGGTCGCCCTGGTGCTGCTGCCCGCGGTCGCGCTGGCCGCGGGGACCGTCGCCTACGGCTGGGGCGACCTGGAACTGCCCACCGGCGGGACGCTGGCCTCGGGCGACGCGCTGCCGCGGCTGGCCATCGCGGTGGTCTACATCTTCGTCAGCCAACTGGTCACCGCCGCCCTCGCGTTCTGGCTGTCGACCAAAACGGACGCGCCGCTGGGCGCGGTCGGCGGCGCGGTCGGGCTGACCATCGTCGGCAATGTGCTGGACGCGGTGACCGCGCTGGGCTCCTGGCGGGACGTACTGCCCGCGCACTGGCAGTTCTCCTGGGCCGACGCGCTCCAGCCCACCTTGGAGTGGTCCGGCATGCTCCAGGGCGCGTCGGTGTCGGTGTCGTACGCGATCGTGCTGACCGCGCTGGCCTTCCGCGGCTTCCGCACCAAGGACATCGTGTCCTGAACGCCGGCTGAGCGTCCCACCGCACGCTGACCGAGCGTCCGCCGAGCGTCCGGGCCGAGGGCGCCGAGACCGCCGGCGGCCGTCCCAGACCGGCCTGCGGTCATGTCATGGTCATGGAAAAGCAAAGGCAGGGCCATCCGGGTAAAACGACCGCAGGGAAACGCCGGATCCGCTTGTCCTGGGCATGATCTGTGGATGTGATCACGTCATCCGTCTCGTGCGGTTGTCCTCCACACAAGGAGTGTCCATGCGCAGAGTCCGTCCGCGGTTCGGTGCCGCGGTCGCAGCGGCCGGGGCCACCGCCCTCACCGCCGCCGCCTTGATAGCCGCTCCCCTCGGCAGCGCGCCGGCCGGCCGCGCGCCCGCCGTCAAGGCGGTGCCCGCGGTCGCCGGCCACCGGCTGATCCACGGCGTGAGCAGCCCGCTGACCAACGCACAGTGCCAGGCGACCTGGGGCGTCAGCTGCTACTCCCCGCTCCAGTACCGGCAGGCGTACCACCTCAACGCGCTCTACCGCGCCGGTGTCACGGGCAAGGGCCGCACCATCGTCATCGTGGACTCGTTCGGCTCGCCGACGATCCAGCACGACCTGGACGTCTACAGTGCCCAGTGGGGCATCAAGAGCTCCACGGTGCAGGTCGTCAAGTGGGGCGACGTACCGCCGTTCGACCCGACCGACCCCGACCACACCGGATGGGCCGGCGAGAGCACGCTGGACGTCGAGATGGCGCACGCGGTGGCTCCCGACGCGCACATCGTGCTGGTGGAGACCGGGGTCGCCGAAACCGAGGGCGTCACCGGGCTGCCGGAGATGATGGACGCGGAGAAGTCGCTGATCGACCACGGTGTGGGCGATGTGATCACCCAGAGCTTCGGGGCGACAGAGAACACCTTCCCCGGCTTCGACCAGGGCGACTTCTCCAGCATCCAGAAGCTGCGCTACGCCTTCCAGGACGCGGCCAGGCACGGCGTGACCGTACTGTCCTCCTCCGGCGACGGCGGCGCGACCGACGCGATGGCCGACGGCTCCACCGACTACCCGTACCCGGTGAACTCCTGGCCGTCGGCGGACCCGCTGGTCACCTCGATCGGCGGCACCCAGCTGCACCTGGACGGCGCGGGCGACCGCACCGCGCCCGACAGCGTCTACAACGACTACGGAGCCGGCGGCGGCGGCCAGTCGCACGTCTTCCCCCGGCCCTCTTACCAGGACGGGGTCAAGAACGTGGTCGGCGCCCGGCGCGGCACCCCGGACATCTCGATGACCGCGGCGGTCGACGGCGGCGCGTGGGTGTATTCCAGCTACGACCCGACGGCCACCGGCTGGGACGTCTACGGCGGCACCAGCGAGTCCAGTCCGCTGTTCTCCGGTGTCATCGCGCTGGCCGACCAGCTGGGCGGCCACCGGGTGGGCGACATCCACCAGGCGCTCTACGCCCTGGCGAAGGGCGACCCGAGGTTCACCGGGATCGTGGACGCCAAGGACGGCACGAACAACTCCTACGACGGCGTCACCGGTTACACCGCGGTCAAGGGTTACGACATGGCGACCGGCGTCGGCACGCTGGACGCCTCGCGGTTCGTTCCCGCGCTCGCGCTGACCGCCTGGGGCCGCTGACCGGCCGCAGTGCCATCGGTACAGGTCACCGCCGCAATCCCGCCGGTTGCGGCGGTGACCGCCGCTGCCTCCGGTGCCGGAAAGGCCGGAATTCGTCCGCCGGGTGGTCCAAGTCCAGTATCTGTTAGGACTCTTGACAGTCGGGTGGTCCAGACCAGCAATATTGGTCCAGACCAGCAGACCGCCGTCTGCTGATCCCCCCACCTGGAAGGAGCGCGGTCCATGACCGGACCCGTTCGCAGACTCCCCGTCCGCGCACTGCTCACCGGACTCGTCACCGCCGCCGCCTCGGCAGGGCTCGCCCTGACCGGCAGCGGCACCGCACACGCGGCCACCGCACTGCCCACCCACATAGCGGCTCCGTACTTCGAGGCCTACAACGGCGACAGCCTCTCCGGGCTCGCCGCCGCCTCCGGCAACAAGTACCTGACGATGGCCTTCATCCAGACCCCGTCGGTCGGCTCCTGCACCCCGTACTGGAACGGCGACAGCTCGCTGCCGATCGCCCAGGGCAACTTCGGCGCCGACATCGACACCATCCAGGCCGGCGGCGGCGACGTCATCCCGTCCTTCGGCGGTTACGCGGCCGACAACACCGGCACCGAGATCGCCGACAGCTGCACCAACGTCAGCTCGATCGCCGCCGCGTACGAGAAGGTCATCACCACCTACGACATCAGCCGGATCGACCTGGACATCGAGGACAACTCGCTGACCAACTCGGCCGGCATCGACCGCCGCAACAAGGCCGTCAAGCAGGTGCAGGACTGGGCCGCCGCCAACGGGCGCCCGATCCAGTTCTCGTACACCCTGCCGACCACCACGCACGGCCTCGAAGGCGGCTCGGTCGGCTCGGGCAGCGGCCTCGCCGTCCTGCAGAACGCGGTGAGCAACGGCGTGAAGCTCGACGTCGTGAACATCATGACGTTCGACTACTACGACAACGCCACCCACAACATGGCCACCGACACGCAGACCGCCGCCCAGGGCCTGCACGACCAGCTGGGCGTGCTCTACCCGTCGAAGACCGACGCGCAGCTGTGGAACATGGTGGGCGTCACCGAGATGCCCGGCATCGACGACTTCGGCGCCGCCGAGACGTTCACCACCGCCAACGCCACCACCGTCTACAACTGGGCGGTCAGCAAGGGCATCAACACGCTGTCCTTCTGGGCGCTCCAGCGCGACAACGGCGGCTGCCCGGGCCAGGGCGGCTCCGACTCCTGCTCCGGCACCACCCAGAGCACCTGGCAGTTCAGCCACACCTTCGAGCCGTTCAACGGCGGCACCACCACCCCGCCGCCGGCCAACGACTTCTCGGTGTCGCTGACCCCGGCGTCCGCCACGGTCGCCGCGGGCGGCTCGGCCACCTCAAGCGTGCACACCGCGGTGACCACCGGCTCCGCGCAGTCCGTGACCCTGTCGGTCAGCGGCGCCCCTGCCGGGGTCACCGCCTCGGTCAGCCCCGGCTCGGTCACCGCGGGCGGCAACGCCACCCTGTCGGTGTCCACCACCGCCGCGGCGGTCTCCGGCAGCTACGCGCTGACGGTCACCGGCACGGCGGCCGGCACCAGCCACTCGGCCACCTACAGGCTGACCGTCACCGGCGGCACCAGCGCGTGCACGGCGGCGGCCTGGAGCTCGACGGCCGTCTACGTGGGCGGCAACACCGTCTCCTACGGCGGCCACACCTGGAAGGCCAAGTGGTGGACGACGGGCGAGACCCCCGGCACCACCGGTGAGTGGGGGGTCTGGCAGGACCTCGGCGCCTGCTAGGACGCGCTCCTCATGCGGTCAGGCGGCCGGGCCGCCCCGGATTCGGGGTCCGGCCGCCGATCCTCTAAAGTCGCACCGACGTCTACGGGAATGTAGTCGCAGCTGTAGTCGGAGCGTGCCGGGCGATCACCGGCAGACCAGGGGACAGGACCACCCATGAGTGCCATCGGCATCGGCCAGGCCGTCATCCTCGGAGTCGTGGAGGGAGTCACCGAATTCCTGCCGGTCTCCTCCACCGGGCATCTGAAGCTGGCCGAAGGCCTGATGAACATCAAGGTGGACGACGACGCCGTCGTCGGCTTCACCGCGGTGATCCAGGTCGGCGCCATCGCCGCGGTGTTCGTCTACTTCTTCAAGGACATCGCACGATTCGTGACCGCGTGGCTGCGCGGGCTGACGGACAAGAGGGAGCGCGACAACCACGACTACAAGTTCACCTGGTGGGTGATCTACTCCACGATCCCGATCGTGATCGTCGGTCTGGCAGCCAAGAGCCTGATCGACGGCCCGCTCGGCTCGCTGTGGGTGGTCGCCGGATCACTGATCGGCGGCAGCATAGTCATGTGGGTCGCCGAGCAGATGGCCAGGTTCAAACGCGGTGAGCAGGAGGTCACGTTCAAGGACGCCATGATCGTCGGCACCTCGCAGATCCTGGCGCTGCTCTTCCCCGGCTTCTCCCGCTCCGGCGCGACCATCTCCACCGCGCTGATCCGCGACCTCGACCGGATGGCGGCCACCCGGCTGTCGTTCTTCCTCGGCCTGCCCGCGCTCACCGGCGCCGGGCTGTACGAGCTGAAGGACGCCACCGGCGGCGGGGTCAGCGCCGGTGCGCTCGCGGTCGGCACCCTGGTGTCCTTCGTGGTCGCCTACGGGGCCATCGCCTGGCTGCTGCGTTTCGTCGCGCGGCACTCCTTCAACTCCTTCGTGATCTACCGGATCGTGCTCGGCTTCGTCCTGATCGGGCTGCTCGCGAGCAACGTCCTGGACGCCTGACCAGCGGCGCGATGCAGTACACCGGGCCGGACCTCAAGGTCCGGCCCGTGTTTTCCCCGCATAGTTCACGACTTATTTTTTGATGTGTATTGACTCCCCGACAGGCGGCCCCTAGCGTCCACACCGCATCGCGACCCCACAACGCGACCGAGGAGACACGTGTGACCCAGGTACCCGCCGGGCCCGGCACGCCCGCCCGCACCCCCCGCCACCGCAGACGAACAGCCGCCCTCGTGGCGGCACTTCTGATACCGGTGGGCGCCGGCATCGCACTGGTCTCCGCCCCCGAGGCCGGAGCCGCGACCATCCCGACCGCCCCGGCCACCGTGACCGGCGTCGGCAGCGGCAAGTGCGTGGACGCCCGCGCCGCCGCCAGCGCCAACGGCACGGCCGTCCAGCAGTACACCTGCAACGGCAGCGCCGCGCAGCAGTGGCAGTTCACCGCCACCGACAGCGGCTACTACCGGATCGGCGCCGCCTCGGCCCCCGGCCAGGTCTGGGACGAGACGAACGTGTCCACCGCCGACGGCGCCCTCACCCAGCTGTGGCTGTACGGCGGCGGCGCCAACCAGCAGTGGCAGCCGGTCGCCGAGTCCGGCGGCGCCTTCCACTTCGTCAACCGCAACAGCGGCAAGTGCCTCGACGTGCCCAGCGCGTCGACCGCCGACAGCGTCCAGCTCCAGCAGTACACCTGCAACGGCAGCGCGGCGCAGTCCTTCAACGTCAGCGGCTCGGGCGGCGGCACCACCACCCCGCCGCCCACCGGAAGCGACCCCGACCTCGGCCCCAACGTGGTCACCTTCGACCCGTCGATGTCGGCCTCCTCGATCCAGTCCAGGCTGAACACGATCTTCAGCCAGCAGCAGACCAACCAGTTCGGCGGCCAGCGCTACGCCGTGCTGTTCAAGCCCGGCACCTACAGCGCCGACGTCAACGTCGGCTTCTACACCGAGGTCGCCGGACTCGGCCTGAGCCCCGACGACGTCACCATCAACGGCGCCGTGCACGCGGAGGCCGACTGGTTCCAGGGCAACGCCACCCAGAACTTCTGGCGTGACGCCGAGAACATGTCGGTCAACCCCACCGGCGGTACCGACCGCTGGGCCGTCTCGCAGGCCGCGCCCTACCGGCGGATGCACGTACGCGGCAATCTGGCGCTGGACGACGGCGGCTGGTCCAGCGGCGGCTTCATCGCCGACACCAAGGTCGACGGCCAGATCCGCTCCGGCTCCCAGCAGCAGTTCCTGACCCGGGACTCGACGATGGGCAGCTGGTCGGGCTCCAACTGGAACATGGTCTTCGTCGGCGACCAGGGCGCGCCCGCCCAGTCCTTCCCGACCTACACCACCGTCGCCTCCTCGCCCACCATCCGCGAGAAGCCGTTCCTGTACATCGACAGCTCCGGCAAGTACCAGGTCTTCGTGCCCGCGCTCCAGTCCAACGCGTCGGGCACCACCTGGAGCGGCAAGACCCCGGCGGGCCAGTCGCTGCCGATCGACCAGTTCTACATCGTCAAGCCCGGCGCCGCCGCGTCGGACATCAACGCGGCCCTCGCGGCGGGCAAGAACCTGCTGGTCACCCCCGGCGTCTACCACCTCAACCAGACGCTGAACATCACCCGCCCCGACACCGTCGTGCTGGGCCTGGGCCTGGCCACCCTGGTGCCGGACAACGGGATCACCGCGATCAGCACCTCCGACGTCGACGGCGTCAAGCTGGCGGGCCTGCTGATCGACGCGGGCA
Organism: Streptomyces sp. IBSBF 2435; assembly: GCF_036815005.1. Classification (NCBI taxonomy): domain Bacteria; kingdom Bacillati; phylum Actinomycetota; class Actinomycetes; order Kitasatosporales; family Streptomycetaceae; genus Streptomyces; species Streptomyces sp. IBSBF 2435. The sequence goes on from NZ_JAJSYW010000118.1 coordinate 14,046, forward strand.
CCGCCAACTCGCAGCAGCTGATGCGGATCGGCCCGGCCGGCTCGTCCGCCAACCACGCGGCCGACCCGATCAGCCTGTCCGACGTCTTCTTCCGGATCGGCGGCGCCACCGTCGGCAAGGCCACCCAGTCACTGGTGATCAACAGCAACAACACGATCATCGACCACACCTGGATCTGGCGTGCCGACCACGGCAACGGCGGCACGGTCGGCTGGGCCACCAACACCGCGGACAACGGCCTGACCGTCAACGGCAGCAATGTGACGGCGTACGGCCTGTTCGTGGAGCACTTCCAGAAAACGCAGGTCCAGTGGAACGGGCAGGGCGGCAGAACGTACTTCTTCCAGAACGAGATGCCCTACGACGTGCCCAACCAGGCCTCCTGGATGAACGGTTCGTCGCAGGGCTACCCCGCCTACAAGGTCGCCGACTCGGTCACCAGCCATGAGGCCTGGGGCCTGGGCAGCTACTGCTTCTTCAGCACCAACCCGTCGGTCGTCTCCGCCAACGCCTTCCAGGTGCCCAACACCTCCGGCGTGCGGTTCCACGACATGGTGACGGTCTCGCTGGGCGGCAGCGGCACCATCAGCCACGTCATCAACACCACAGGGGACGCCGTGAACAGCGGCCACCAGGTGACGTACCTGACCAGCTACCCGTAAACCGGATCGCGGCGGGAAGCAGGGGCCGGTCGGCCCGGGGACACGTCCCGGGGCCGACCGGCCCCCCGCCCGTGCGCGCAGCCGGCAGGCGGTCCGGCGGCGGGCGGGAAGACCCGGCCGACCCATCCCCCCACGGGTGGGCCGACCGGGCGTGTGCGGGCCGCGTGCCCAGGGGCGCGGCGGCCGGGTCGGGCACGGTGGCAGCGACGCGTGTCAGGTGAGCGTCGCTGCCACCGGGTTCCAGTCGGCCGGCAGGACCGGCACCGCGGGGGCCCCGGACTCCAGCGGCAGGACGGTGTGGCTCTGCGCGGACTCGGTGATCGTGGACATCAGCTCCAGCACGTGCTGGGCCAGCTCGCCCGACGCGCGGTGCCCGGTGCCGGTGCGCAGGGCGCGGGCCATGTCCAGCACGCCCATGCCGCGCCCCGCGGTGGAGCCGGCCACCGGCAGGTCGCGCCAGGCCTGCTCGCCGAACGCCTGCACCCGCAGCGGCCCGTCGAAGGTGTTCGGGTCGGGCAGCGACAGCGTCCCCTCGGTGCCGGTGATCTCGATCATCCGGCGCGGCACCGAGGAGTCGAAGCTGAACGTCGCCGACGCGCTCGGGCCGCCGGCGAAGTCCAGCAGCGCGTGCACATGCGTCGGCACCTCCACCGCGAAGGACGTGCCCGCCTTCGGCCCCGACCCGACCACCCGCTCCGCCCGCGCCTGCCGGGCCGTCGCCGACACCCGGCTCACCGGGCCGAAGAGCGCCACCAGGGCCGTCAGGTAGTAGGGACCGATGTCGAACAGCGGCCCGGCGCCGTACTGGAAGAGGAATTCCGGGCTCGGGTGCCAGCTCTCGGGTCCCGGCCCCTGGGTCACCGCGGTCACGCTGACCGGCTCGCCGATCACCCCGGCGTTCACCGCCCGGGCGGCGGACTGGAGTCCGGCGCCCAGGAAGGTGTCGGGGGCGCTGCCCACCCGCAGGCCCGCGGCCTGCGCCTCGGCGAGTATGTTCGCCCCGTCGGCCGGCGCCAGCGCCAGCGGCTTCTCGCCGTAGACGTGCTTGCCGGCCCGCAGCGCCGTGCTCGCGACCTCGGCGTGCGCCGCCGGGATCGTCAGGTTGACGACGATCTCCACCTCGGGGATCGCCAGCACCGAGGCGACATCGCCTGCCGCCGGCACCCCGTAGGTCTCGGCGGCGGCCCTGGCCCGCTCGACGTCCAGGTCGGCCACCGCGAGCACCCGCACATCGGGGAAGTTCGACAGCGCTGTCAGATACTGCGTACTGATCACCCCGGCGCCGACCAGGGCGACGCCGACAGGACCGCCGGTCATGAACGCCCCTCCAGCGCCGTCAGATAGACGTGGCTCTCGGCGACGGCCTCGAAGACGTCGCCCGCGCAGCTGTCCAGCTCCACGATCCTGACCGCCTGCGGCGCCGCCGCAAGGATCGGCGGCACATCGATGGTGCCCTTCCCGACCGCGGTGTGCGGCTGCTCCTTGACGCCGGGGCCGTCCTTGACGTGCAGCGCGAGCACCCGGTCGCCCAGCGACCCCAGCAGCGCGGGCACGTCGGCGCCGCCGACGGCCGCCCAGTAGGTGTCGACCTCCAGGAAGACCTCCGGCGCCAGCAGGCCGGCCAGCACTTCCAGGGCGGTCCGGTCCTCGAAGCGCGGCTCGATCTCCCACCAGTGGTTGTGGTAGCCGATCCGCATGCCGTGCTCGGCGGCCCTGGCCGCGAAGCCGTTCAGCCGGTCGGCCACCCGCTGGAGCCCGTCGAGTGTGGTGAATTCGTCGTGGTCGATCCCGCCGGGGATGATCGCCAGGTCGGTTCCGATGGTGCCGACCGCGTCGAACACCTCCCCGGCGTCCTTGCTGAACAGCGCGTACGCGTGGGTGCTGGTGACGCTCAGCCCCAGCGCGTCCGCGGTCTTGCGGAAGCCGGCCGGGTCCGCGGTCGGGTCGTAGGGCTCCACCGAGCGGTAGCCGATCTCGGCGAGCCGGGCCAGCGTGCCGTCGCGGTCGGCGGCGATCTGGTCCCGGAGGGTGTAGAGCTGGATGCTCAGGGGCGTTGCCATCGAAACGATGCCTCCTGGAAGTGCGGCAGGTGCGGTACGGGCGGTACGGGTGCGGCCCGGCGGAGCCGCGTCTTCGGCGCGAACAGGCGGTCAGCCCACGATGAGCGGGCGCAGGGTGCGGTGGGCGATCTCCAGTCCCCGGGTGACCCTGGCGGTGTCCCCGCTCCACACCGGGTCCTCGTGCTCCACGGACAGCACACCGGTGAAGCCGCCCTCGTAGAGCGTGTCCACGATCCGGCGCCAGTCCACATCGCCCAGGCCCGGCACCCGGTAGCGCCACCAGCCGCTGTCCCAGCCGTCGGCCCGCCCGACCGTACGGCCGAAGAAGCCGTAGCGGTCCCTGGCCCGCGGGTCGAGCTGGGCGTCCTTGGCCTGGGCGTGCGGGATGCGGTCGACGAAAGGGCGCAGCGCGGCCACCGGGTCGATGCCCAGCCACAGCAGGTGCGAGGGGTCGTAGTTGAGATAGAGGCCGAGGCCGAACATCCACTCCCACAGCTCGGGGGAGTAGGCGAGGTTGCCCGGGTAGCCGTCCGGGTGCCAGCCCTCCATCACGCAGTTCTCGATGATGATCCTCACCCCGTGCTCGCCCGCGTACTCCACCAGCGGCGGCAGTTCGCGCTCGGCCAGCGCGATGTTCTCCCTGACCGACAGGCCGGGGTGGCGGCCGATGAACGTACCGACGTACTCGACGCCGAGCAGTGCCGCCGCGTCGACGTTGGCCCGTACGTGGGCGGCGATCTCGGACCTGCGGGCCGGGTCGGGGTGCAGGTTGTTCTCGTAGTAGGCCAGCGCCGACAGGGTCAGCCCGTGCCGGTCGAACAGCGCGCGCACCTCGTCGGCCTGCCGCTTGCCGAAGCCGGCGACGTCGATGTGGCTGGCCTCGAAGTCCCGCGACCCGGTGGAGGGCCAGGTGGCGACCTCCAGGGCCTGGTAGTCGTGCGAGGCCGCCCACGCGGCGATCTCGTCCAGCGGCAGCTGCGGAAGGCAGGCGGTCAGGAAGCCCAGCTTCATGTCAGGAGACCTCTTTCCAGGACCGGTCCGCCGCCGACCGCAGAACGGCCTCGGTCAGGCGCACCATGCGGGCGGCGTCGTCGAAGGTGGGGAAGGCCCCGCCGGTTCCGTCCTCGCGGACGGCGGCGTGCACATCGCGCACGAAGGCGGCGAAGCAGTCGAGATAGCCCATCGGGTGCCCGCCGGGCACCACCGACAGCCGGGCGGCCGCGGGGGACAGGACGGCGGGGTCGCGCTGCACCGCGGCGTTCTCGCCGCGGCTGCCGACGAAGAGGGTCTCCGGATTCTCCTGGTCGAAGGCCAGCGACGTGGCGCTGCCGTCCACCTCGAACCACAGCCGGTTCTTCCGGCCGGGGGAGATCTGCGAGACCGTCACCGTGCCGGTGGCGTCGCGGTCGGTGCGGAAGAGCAGCAGCACCGCGTCCTCGGTGTCCGGTACGCCGCCGGTCCTGGCCAGCGTCCGGCTCGTCGCGGTCAGCTCGGTGATCCGGTGGCCGGTCACCCACTCGACCAGGTCGCACCAGTGCGAGCCGATGTCGGCGAAGGCCCGGGACGGGCCGCCGGCCACCGCGTCCACCCGCCAGTTGGTGTCGTCCGGCTCCGACAGCCAGTCCTGGAGGTAGTGCCCGTGCACCAGGCGTACGTCGCCGGCCCGGCCGTCGAGCACCCGCGCCCTCGCCTCTGCCGCCATCGGGTGGTAGCGGTAGACGAACGGCACCGCCGCCACCCGGCCCGACTCCGCCGCGAGCGCCGCCAGCGCGTCGGCGGTGGCCGACGAGGTGGTGAGCGGCTTCTCGCAGACCACGTGCTTGCCGGCCCGCAGCGCCAGCTCGGCCAGCCGGGCGTGCGCGTCGTTGGGCGTGCAGATGTGCACCACGTCCACGTCGTCACTGGTGACCAGGTCCTCCGAGCTGTCGAAGGCCCGCTCCACGCCGAGCGCGGCCGCGGCCTCCTTGGCCCGCGCCGGCGTCGAGGCGCTGATGCCGACCACCGGCGCGCCCGTACGGCGTACGGCGTCCAGGTGCACCCGTCCGATCATCCCCGCGCCGGCGATCGCCGTACGCAGCGACGGCACGGACGACAACGACACTGCCGTTGGTATACCGCCCACAAATGGCCTCCCATTCCGCTTGCTTGAAACGCTAGCCATCACTGTTTCGGTTGACAATGGCAAGATTTCCGCTAACTTCTGTCATAAATCAGCCGGACGGCAGCCGGGACGACACCCTGACGGCGGCCCGGACGACTGCTGACGGCTTCCCTCCCGGCTCACGGCCCGAGCCCCGACGAAAGGCAGCCCCAGGTGACCGCAGCAGGCGACCGGCAGCTGACCGCGCTCAGCGAACTGGCCGGCCTGGTGGCCGGCGGTACCACCCGGCGCAGCCAACTCGCCACCGCCACCGGCCTGTCACGGGCCGCGGTCGCCCAGCGGGTGGACCTGCTGATCGCCAAGGGCCTGCTGGTGGAGACCGGCACCGTGGCCACCGAGCGCGGCCGTCCCCCGCTCACCCTGCGACTCGCCTCCGCCACCGCCGTGGTGGCCGCGGTCGACCTCGGAGCCACCCACAGCACGGCCGCCGTCGCCGACCTCGGCGGCACGGTCCTCGCCGAGGCCACCGAGGGCCTGGACATCAACGACGGCCCCGAGGCGGTGCTCACCGGCCTGCACCGGCAGCTCGGCCGGCTGCTCGCCGACGCCGGGCACCCCGCCGGGCATGTGCGGGCGATCAGCATCGGCCTGCCGGGACCGGTCGAGGCGAGCACGGGTACGGTCATCCGCCCGCCGATCATGCGCGGCTGGGACGGCTACCGGGTGCCGGCCTTCTTCGCCGACCGCTACCAGGCCCCCGTCCTGGTGGACAACGACGTCAACATGATGGCCCTCGGCGAGTACGGCCACCGCCCGGCCACCGCGCACCTGCTGTACGTCAAAGTCGGTACGGGTATCGGCTGCGGCATCGTCTCCGGCGGTGTCGTGCACCGCGGCGCGACCGGCGCGGCCGGCGACATCGGCCACATCCGGGTGCCGGGCCACGACGAGGTGCTGTGCCACTGCGGCAACACCGGCTGCGTCGAGGCCGTCGCCTCGGGCGCCGCCATCGCCGCGACGTTGCGCGAGGCGGGCCTGCCGGCCGAACACGCCGCCGACGTGGTCCGGCTGGTCGCGGCGGGCGACCCGCTGGCCCGCCGCCAGGTCCGGCTGGCGGCGCAGCGGCTCGGCGACGTCATCGCCTCGCTGGTCAGCTTCTACAACCCGGACACGATCGTGCTGGGCGGCAGCATCGCCAGCCTGCACGACGACCTGCTGGCCGACATCCGCGCCGCCGTCTACCGCCGCGCGCTGCCGCTCGCCACCCGTACCGTCGCCATCGAGACCACGCTGCTCGGGCGCAGGGCCGGCATCGAGGGGGCCAGGCGGCTCGCCGTCCAGCACCTGCTCTCGCCGGCGGGGATCGGCCAGATGCTGGACGGCACCGGGGCATGAGCGGTGGCCCCGGGCGGGGGTTCCGGGCGGCAGCCCGGCGGGCGCGGACAATACGACACCGCTCCCGAATCGGAAGTGCCTTTCACAGAACAACCGCCTCCCGGCGCGACGGGTGGGCATGCTGGTGCCATGGAGTCCTCCGCCGACAACACCACCGTCTACCAGACCATCCGGGTCACCGCCCCGGAGTCACCGGTCGCGGCACTCGCCGACGTGGAGGCGTGGAAGGCGCGCAAGACACACCCCTCCATGCTCTTCGCCGGCGGCCCGGTCTTCGGTGTCGCCCGCGAGAGTCCGGACGGCGGATGGGTCCTCCAGCCGTACTTCAGCGGGCTCGCCCCGCAGGACGCCAGGGACGGCCTCGGCTCGTACTTCCGCCGGGTCGCGATGGAGGCGGCCGAGAGCGGGGACCCGCGGCGCGCGGCCGAATACCAGGCCGCGGGCGAGCTGCTGGACTGGGAGGCGCTCAACGACCTGACGGTGTGCGGGTGCCGCTACCGCGTCCTCCGGGCGGAACGCTTCATCCGGATGGGACCCGACGGCCCCGAGCCGCCCAGGATCACCGACCCCGACCCCAGCGAGCCCGGCGAGTCCCACGAAGGGCTCGACCCGGCAGCGGGCTTCGTCATCGACCCCTACGACCCGACCGGGGTCTCCGAGGGCATACTCAAGGCCGAACTCCTCGCGGCGCTGCGCAAACACGGGACCGTGCCGCGCGACGTCCGCGACGACTCGGGGACCGCCGCGGCCACGCACCCGGGCGGGGTGCTGCTCCCCGCGACCTTCATGACCGCGGAGCGCGAGGGCGGCCAGTGGCGCCCCGGCTCCAGCGGCACCGCCACGACGCCGCAGTCCGCGCGGGACGGTCTCGCGATGCAGCTGCGGGTCATGGTGCCCTGGCAGCGCGACCTCACCACCGAGCAGCGCTGCGTCTACAACGACGCGGCCGACCGGCTCGACGCCGAGCGCTGCGACGAACTCGACGTGGCCGGGCGCCACTTCCGCATCGTGCGGGTCGAACGCCTCGTCCGCGTCGGCCCCGACGGCCCCGAGAGCCCGCGCCCCTC
>NZ_JAJSYW010000119.1:0-28462 GCF_036815005.1 Streptomyces sp. IBSBF 2435
GGCCCCGCCCGCACCGTCACCGCCCGCACCGTCACCGCCCGCACCGGCGCGCACCCCGTACCGGCGCGCACCCCGTACCGCCCGCCGCGACCGTGCACGCCCAGGCGCCCGGGACGGCGGCCAACCGCCGCTCCGGGCGCCGCCGGGCCGCCCCCGGAGCGTGCGGCAGGCAGGTCCCGGCGCGGGCCCCGGCGGCGTCCGAGGCCGCCGCCCCCGGGCGCGAGAGGACAGGAAAGGGGCGATTGACGGGCCGTCAGGGGTATTGCATACTTTGCAAAGTTTCGGGTCCGGCCGCCCTCCGCGCGGGTCTCGCGGCCGGGACCCGCGGCCTGCCACCGCCGGGCGCCGCCCTGCCAGCGCCGGGCCGGCGACGGCCCGCGAGCCGGAGCAGGGCCGTCCCGCCGTACGGTCGTCCGCCGCCGAAAGGAACCCCATGTCCGCAACCGACGTCCCCGGGGCAGACGCCCCAGCCCTGGCTCCGGCCCCGCCCGTGGCCGCCGCGCTGGCCCTGTTCGGCGCGGCCTTCCTGGCCATGCTCGACCTGTCGATCAGCGTGGTGGCGCTGCCGGCCATCCGTGAGGACCTGCACGCCTCACTGTCGGGCCTGCAGTGGACCGTCGACGGCTACACCCTGTGCTTCGCGAGCCTGCTGCTGGCCGGGGGGCTGCTGTCGGACCGCCTCGGCCACCGAACGGGGCTGCTGGCCAGCCTCGCGCTGTTCGTCGCGGGCTCCGTGGCGAGCATGCTGGCCGGCGACGTGGGAGTCCTCATCGCCGGCCGCGCCATGCAGGGCACCGCGGCCGCGATCCTCGTCCCGGCCAGCATGGCGCTGATCGCCAACCTCTACCCCGACGTCAAGCAGCGCGCCAAGATGCTCGGCATCTGGAGCGCGCTGTCCGGCATCGCGATCGCCCTCGGCCCGGCGCTGGGCGGTGTCCTGGTGGACCAGATCGACTGGCGGGCCATCTTCGCCCTGAACATCGTGCTCGGCGTGGCCGCGGGCACGCTGGCGCTCGCCGCGATCCCCAAGGCGCCCGCCCACGCCGCGGCCCGGCTTGACGCGGCCGGCCTGCTGCTCGGCATCGTGTGGACGTTCTCGCTGGCCTTCGCCGTGATCGAGGCGAGCCCGCGCGGCTGGTCCTCGCCCTGGGTCGTCGGTGCGTTCGTCGTGGCCGCCGCAGGCCTCGGCTCGTTCCTGCTGGTCGAGAGCCGCCGCGAGAACGCCATGCTGCCGATCGGGCTGTTCCGCTCCGGCGGCTTCACCACAGCCGGCCTGGTCGCCTTCGCCCTCGGCTTCTCCCTGTCGACAGCCTTCTACCTGCTCTCACTGCACCTCCAGCAGGTCCTGGGCTACTCACCCGTCAAGGCCGGGCTCGGCTTCCTCCCGGCCGCCCTGGCGATGATCGCCACCGCGGGACTCGGCGGCAAACTCGCCGAGAAGTACGGCCCTCGGCCGGTCACCCTGGCCGGCGTACTCGTCGGCGCCGCCGGCCTGTTCAGCATGGCGAGTGTCGGCCCGGGAACCGGCTTCTGGACGATCGCCTGGATGCTGGTGCTCATCGGCGCCGGCCTGGGCATCTCCCTCCCGCCGAACAACAACGTCGCCCTCGGCTCGGTGGGACCCGAGCGCGCCGGCATCGCCTCGGGCACCGTGGAGACGCTGATGCAGTTCGGCACCGTCGTCGGCATCGCCGTCCTCGGCCTCGTCCAGGCCACCTCCTTCCGCAGCTCGCTCCGGCACGCACTCGGCCGGCACGCGCTCTCCCCCGAGGCTGCCGGCCGGATCACCGACGCGGTCACCTCCGGACACACCCCCGACGCCCCCGGAATGTCCCACGACACCCTCTCCCGCCTGGTGGCCGCCTCCTTCTCCCACGGACTCGACATCGCCTGGGCCGTCTCCGGGGCGCTCGCCGTCGCCACCGTTCTGGGGGCCCTGCTGATCCGGCCCGCCCGGACCCAGCCGAAGGCCGGCACCGCCACCCCCGCAACCGCCGACAGCGTCGGCGCCGAAACAGGCTGATGCAACGGAACCGCCGGCGCCGGCGCGGAAGCGGACCGGTCGGCGCGAAGCAGACCGAGGCGCCGCACGACGGCGGGAAGGGCGGCTCCGGCCGCCGTCCGCGCCCGGGCACGCGAGTCCGTCGACGACGTGCACACACGGCCCCTGGGCATCCAGCGTGCTGAGACTCGGCGCCCGCCCCGCCGCGGGCGCCGCCGGAGCCGGGTTTTTGCACCCTTCGCGCCTGGCCAGGGACCGATCTCCCACAGGCACGAGCACCGCCCGACGCCCCGGGACGGCACGGCGGCCCGGGGCGGAGGGACACGCGGGTGCGCGGGGAGGGTGCGCGGGATCAGGTCGTCTCGTTCAGCTTTCCGGTCGCCACGTCGAAGACGAAGCCACGGATCGCGTCCTTGTGCGGGATGAAGGGGTCCGCCCTGATGCGGGCGATCGACTGACGGACGTCGTCGTCGAGGTCGGGGAACGCCTCGGGCGCCCACGGCGGGCGGATACCGGTGTCCTCCCGCACCGCTTCCTTGAAGCCGTCGTCGGTGAAGGTGAGCATCCCGCAGTCCGTGTGGTGGATGAGGATGATCTCCCGGGTGCCCAGCAGCCGCTGGCTGATCGCGAGCGAGCGGATCCCGTCGGAGGTCACGACACCTCCGGCGTTGCGGATGACGTGCGCCTCGCCGTCCTTCAGGCCGAGGATCGCGTAGACGTTCACACGGGCGTCCATGCACGCCACCACCGCGACCCGGCGGGACGGCGGCAGCGGCAGCGGACCGGTGAAGGTCTCGGCGTACACGGCGTTGTCGGCGAGCAGTTCATCGGTCACAGACATGCGTACTTCCTTTGCGGCACTACGGAGGAAGGGGAAGGGACGACGAGCGGGGAACGGCCGAGCCGGGGCTCAGCGCCCGGACACGGCCTGCCGACACCACTCGTCGAACATCCCCGTCCGGCGGGAGGGCCAGAAGTCCTCGATCACCGCAAGACGATGCGCCATGCCTCCCAGTGAAGCACCTGTCCCGCCACGCACAAGCCCGCAGACGTTCGGCCGCGCCCTGCGGCCGGCCCGCACCGGCGGCACCTCGGGCGCCCGGCTCACCGGCGCCACCGTCGCCGCATCCGAATCGTGCTCACGGCCCCGTTCGTACCGGCCGGCCGGTACTGCTGCGGGGAACCACCCGTGTGAGGGCGCGCACCCGCGCGCCGCCAGGTCGACGTCCTGGGGCCCTGGCTGCGTACCCGTGCCGCCACAACTGCCTCAGGAATCCGGCCGGGCGGCCGCGACGCAGAACTCGTTGCCTTCCGGATCGGCCATCACGATGTGGTGGCCGTCGAACTCCTCCACAGTGGTACCGCCCGCCTTCACCAGCTGTTCGGACTTCGCCCTGATCCGCGCCCACCGCTCCTCGGGAGTGCCGTGCCCCGGCACCCGGACGTCTATATGGAGGCGGTTCTTCACCGTCTTCGGCTCGGGGACCTTCAGGAGGGACAGCCGGGGGCCGAGGCCGTCGGGATCGCAGAGCCACGCCGCGTCGTCCACCGAGTCGTCCGCCGGCAGGCCGAAACTCGCGAACCACTCCTCGCGGGTGGCGAAGGGCGCGGGCGGGGGCTCGTCGACGTAGCCCAGCGCCGTTTTCCAGAAGCCGGCGAGGAGCTTCGCGTCCTTGCAGTCGAGGGTCAGACCGATCGTCAGTGCCATGGCAGGACCGTACTGCCCGTCTCTGACAACCGCGGCTGGGCGCCGGGGCGCGTACCTCACGCCCGGGGCTTGGTCGCGAACACCCACCGGTTGCCCGCCAGCGCGTCGTTCTGCTCGGGCAGCGGGCCGCGGCCGTGGTGGCGGGTGAAGTCGAAGGGGGTGTGGACCGCGGTGGACCAGCCCTTGCCCGTCAGGTCACCGGCGGAGTCGGGCCTCGGCTCCAGGTCGAACAGGGTGAGCAGGTCGATGCCGATCTGATCTGCCGTCGAGGTGTAGAGCGGGCTGTCGCGGTATGCCAGCAGGTCCTTTTCGAGCTTGACCTCGAACGCCAGAGCGCTGCCGCCCGTGCTGAGCCGGTCCACCGTGTCGATGAGGTACGTCTCGGCGGCCGGGGGCAGGTAGAACATCAGCCCCTCGGCCAGCCAGACGCTCGGTGCGGCCGGGTCGAAGCCGGCGTCGGCCAGCGCCGCGACCCAGTCGGCACGCAGATCGACCGGGATGGGCACGCGCGCCGCGCTCGGGGCCGCCGACAGCCCGTCGAGGACCTCGTGCTTGAACGCCAGCACACCTGCCCTGTCGATCTCGAAGACCACCGTGCCGGCCGGCCACGCGAGCCGGAACGCCCGCGAGTCCAGCCCCGCCCCGAACAGCACGACCTGGCGGGCGCTGCTCGTGTGCACCGCCCGCAGGAGGAAGTCGTCGAGGACCCTCGTCCGCAGACCGAAGTACCGCGCGAACCGGCCCCACAGCGGGTTCGCGTCCCCGTCCTCGACCTGGTGAATGCGCACCGGCCAGCCCGCGGACGCCGGTGCGGCCAGCACGAAGTGCTCCGCATAGACATCCCGCGCCAGGGCGTCGTCGCGGTGGGTCTCGATCGCCCGGGCCGCGGCGACCAGGAGAGCGGTCACGCCGACGCCTCCTTCCACACCCTCCGCACCAGTGTTGCGAGGCATTGTGCCGGTCACATCTTCTCCCTCGGGCGAGTCGGGACCACGAACAGCGAGGTGCAGCAACGGCGGATCAGCGGCGGACGCAGCGGATGCCGCCGCGAAGGATCAACGGCGGACGTACGGATGCCGCGGGCGCCCCGGCTCCGGAAGAGCGCCCGGCGGCGCGGCCCCCGCGGCCACCCGGCCCCTCCGGCCGGCGGCGTCGCATGCTCATCGGCTCCTCCCCTCCGGGATCAGGACGGGCTTGACCACCAGGCCCGCGTCGCAGTCGCGCTCGGCGTCGTTGATGGCGGCGAGCGGGTACGTACGGATCAGCTCGTCGAAGGGGAACCGCCCGGCCTGCCACAGCCCGGTCAGCCGGGGAATCAGCAGCCCCGGCACCGCGTCCCCCTCGCAGATGTGCGAGATCCTCCTGCCCCGGTCCAGCGCCCCCGGCTCCAGCGGCAGCGCGCTGTGGAGCCGCGCCACCAGACCGAGGTGGCCGGTCGGGCGCAGCGCCCGCAGCGCGTCGTTGACCAGCCTGGCGGAGGCCGTGGTGTCCAGCGCGTACTGCGTCCCGCCATCGGTCAGTTTCCGGATACGGCCCGGTAGATCGGCCGACGCCGCATGCAGCGCGATCGCGCCGAACCGCTCCGCAAGAGCCAGCCGTTCGGGATGCCGGTCCACCGCCACGGCCACCGCCCCGCAGGCGGCAGCCGCCATCACCGCGGCCAGACCCACCGCCCCCGCACCGAAGACCGCGACCGACTCGCCGGGCCCGACGCCGAAAGACGTGAGGACCGCCCCGGCTCCGGTGAGGAAGCCGCAGCCGAGCGGCCCGAGCAGTTCGATGGGCAGCGCGGGATCGACCCGCACGGCGTTACGGGCCGCCACCACCGCGTACTCCGCGAACGAGGACTGGCCGAACCACCGCGGCGCCAGCGCGTCCCCAGCCGCATCGGTGAACCGCCCGGCGCCCTCCTTGCGCCCCCCGAAGAGGTTGAGCGACGCGAAGGAGTCGCAGTAGGCGGGGGCGCCGGCCATGCAGCTCCGGCAGTGTCCGCAGGAGTCGAAGCTCAGCACGACGTGGTCGCCGCCGGCGAGGCCCGTGTGCGGGCCGCCCGTCTCGACCACGACCCCGGCCCCCTCGTGGCCGAGCACCGCAGGCAGCGGGGAGCGGCCCGCCGAGTGCCGGACCGCGAGATCGGTCCGGCACATCCCGCAGCCCGCGATCCTCACCAGGACCTCGCCGTCGGCCGGCCCCGAGTCCAGTGCCACCTCCTCGACGGCGAACCGGCTCCCGTACGAGCGCAGCACCGCCGCGCCGAACCTCCTGCTCACGGCTCCTCCGGACGGTGCACGACGAACGGCCTGAGATTCCCGTAGAGCCCCCACGGCCCGCCCGCGACGCCCACGCCGCTGTCCTTGATGCCCGCGAAGGGCTGGGCCAGGGACAGTTCCGCGTGGTGGTTGATCCACGCCGTCCCGCACTCCAGCCGGCCGGCCACCGCCTCGGCCCGGTCCAGATCGGTCCCCCACACCGAGCCGCCCAGCCCGAAGCCGGTGTCGTTGGCCGCCTCGACGGCTTCGTCCACGCTCCCGTACGGCAGCACCGGCAGGACAGGACCGAACTGCTCCTCCGTCACCACCGGGCTGCTCGGCGGGACATCGGCCAGGATCGTCGGGGCGTGGAAGTAGCCCGGCCGGTCCAGCCGGTGGCCACCGGCCACGGCCCGGCCGCCGTCCGCCAGCGCCCGGGCCGTGTAGCGCTCGACCCTCGCCAGTTGAGGGGCGTTGTTGACCGGGCCCAGCTGCGTACCCGGGTCGAGGCCGGGTCCGACGACCGCGGTCTTCGCGCGCTGCGCGAGAGCCTCGACCACATCGGCGTAGAGCCGGGACGGGGCGTAGACGCGCTTGACCGCCATACAGACCTGCCCGCAGTTGCGGAACGCCGCCCAGAACAGCCGGTCCGCGGCGCGCTCCACATCCACGTCCTCCAGCAGCACGGCGGCGTCATTGCCGCCCAGTTCCAGCGTGACCCGGCCGAGGGACGCCGCCGCGCCCGCCGCGACAGCCCGCCCCGTCGCAACCGAACCGGTGAACGTCACATGCCGGATCCCCCGGTGCGACGCCAGCCGGGCGCCGAGCGGCTCATGACCGGTGACGACCGTCAGCACATCCTCGGGAAGGACCGCGGAGATCACGGACCCCAGCAATCGTGTGGCCAACGGCGTGAAGGGCGACGGCTTGAGCACCACCGTGTTCCCCGCGGCCAGCGCAGGCGCGAACTTCGCCGACGCGAGCTGCAGGGGAAAATTCCACGGAACGATCGCGCCGACCGGGCCGAGCGATCGCCAGCGGACCTCACTGCGCACCGGCCGGCCGTCCCTGATCGGCTGCGGCCCGGGGGCCAGCTCGGCGAAGTAGCGTATACGGGCCGCCGTACGGGCGACCTCCGCGTACGACTCGGCCAGCGGCTTGCCTTGCTCACGCGTCAGCAATGGCGCAAGATCCGCCCCGGCCGCCTCCACCGCATCAGCCGCCGCGAGCAGGGCCGCGGCGCGGGCCGCGGGATCGGCCCGCCAGTTCCGCCATGCCCCGTGGGCCCGGCTGACGACGGCGTCCAACTCGTCCGGCTGCTGATCGGGAGCCGTATCGAAGGCCTCGCCCGTCGCCGGATCGAGGACGGCGAAGCGCTCGCCGCGCGTCCCGGGGGCGCGGCAGGGCTGACTCGTCGGCATGCCGGCGATCAGCTCGCGGCAGCGACGGCAGCCGCGTGTTCCCCGGCATGCCGGTCCATCTCCGCCCGGAAGGCGGCCACCAGCTGCGGCTGAATCCTCCCGGTGTTGCGGTCGCCCCCCTCACAGACCGCCCCGCGCACCCCCACGATGTCCGTGCCCATGGCGGTCAGCGCGCCGAGGTCTCCCGCTTTCACGCTGCCCGCGAGGGCGGCGAGCAGTCCGGCCTCGTGGGCCAGCCGGACGAACTCCGCGCAGACCTCGGGCGGTACGTGGTCGAACAGCCGCGTGCCGTCCTTGATCGCGGTGTCGAGCATGGCCGCGTCGGAGCCGGAGCGGCGGGCGATGTCGGGCAGCGCGAGCGGGTTGACGCAGCCGATCCGGTGGGCGTCGGCGTAGCCCGAGGCGACGACGAACGCGTCCGGCCGGTAGTCCTTCACCGCCCGGACGACCCCGCGCATGACGTCGACGGCCTGGTCGGGCGTCGTGCATCCGTAGAGGCCGACCTTGATGTACGTGGCTCCGGAGACGGCCGCGCCGAGTGCCGCCTGGGCCACCGTGCCGGGTTTGTACGGCACGTCGCCCACGGTCGCGGACAGCGGTTTGCCCGCCGGGATCGCGTCGCGGATCTCCCTGATGACCCACGGGAAGTTCGCACCGAGCGAGCCCTCGTCGGGCTTCTTGACATCGACGATGTCGAGGTGCTCGGCCGCCTTCGCGCAGTCGAGGGCCTCCTCGACGCTGTCCGGGGAGATGAGAAGCAACAATGCGGACTCCTTCCACCGCAGATCCACCCGGCCGAGAGGCAGGTGTGCGGCGTCGACGGGATTCCTTGCGGTCTGCTCATCATCGCTGCGGCCCCCGGCCGCTGGTAGAGCGCGCGGAGTGCGAACAGGTACCGCCACGGCGTATCCAGTGCGCCGTGCACGCCGGTTCACACGAAGCGCCTGTTCGGGCTGGACCAGGACGGAACGATGGCGCGCGAAGGCTCGCCGGACCGGGTGCCTGCGGCGTCCGCCCCCGTCGTGGACGCCGCCCGCGCTCGTATCGCCGAGCGGGTCGGCGCTGCGCGGCCGCACAGCGCCCACCTCTACCGCAGCATGCGGGCGGCTCGACCGTCTCCGGGCCTGGACCGCGACAGCCCCGGTCCCCGCTGCCGCCTCCGCCGGAAGCGGCGCGGGGAGGCGGACGGCGGCTGGGACATGGGGACTCCTCGGAATCGGGTGGCCGGTCCGGGCCGGACGCGGCGGTCGCGGCGGACGGCGCCGACGTCGTCCTCGACTCGTCCGTGCGGCATGCGGCCCCCGTAGGGGCGCCGGGTTTACGGGAGTTGCCGGCGGTACGGGGAGGCGGGCCGTCCGCGCCGCCGGTGGGTTCAGTACAGCGACAGGCCGTAGGCGGCCAGGACTTCGGTGAGCGGCTGGTAGTAGCTGGTGCCGCCCGCAGAGCAGTTGCCCGATCCGCCGCTGAACAGGCCGATGGCCGTGGAGCCCGAGGACAGCAGGCCCCCCGTGTCGCCCGGGTCGGTGCAGACGGAGGTGGCGATCAGGCCGCTCACGACCTGCCCGCCGCCGTAGTTGATCGTGGCGTTGAGGGCCTTGACCGTGCCGCAGCGGGTGCCGCTGACAGGGCTCTTGCGGCAGACCTGCTCGCCGACGTAGGGGTTGCCTGCGGACGGGTAGCCGCCCCCGGGGTGCGGCACCGCCGGGTTGTCGTAGCGGATCAGGCCGTAGTCGTTGCCCGGGAAGGACGTGGCGAGGGTGGGGCCGATGTACGTGCTGAGGGAGGCGTTCGTGTACCAGGCCGAGGTCCCCTGGGTGCAGTGGCCCGGCATGATGATGTAGTACGTGCTTCCGGCGCGGGCGTTGACCTGCGCCTGGCAGGCGGTGCCGTTGTTGGCGTAGATCATGTCGCCGGCCGAGACCTGGGGTCGTGCCACGCCTCCTGCGGGCGCCGCCGCGGCCGGGCCGCTCGCGACGGCCGTGGCGAACGCGGCGAGGGCGACGGCGGCCAGGCCCGGGCGGCGGGCGGCGGGCCGGGCGGTGAAGCGGTGTCCGATGCTCAACGGAGCCTCCTGGGTGGACGGGTCGCGTCGGTCCTGGCGGGCGCGCCTCATGAGTGCCGGGCGCCACGGTGGCACCCATTCACGGCATGCCCCTGACACGGTGGGGCCAGTATGGGAACGGGCGAGGACAGGCACAAGGGCACAATCGGGCGGGCCCGGCGCGGTGGGCCACGCTGACGGCACCGGCGCGCGCGGCTGCCGGCCGGCAGGCCGGCCGCCGCTGCGCCCTGCCGCCGTCCAGCGGTGCCTCCCGCCCGGAAGAACCTGCCCGTGCGGGCGCCGGTCGGCACCGCCGACACCGCCGCAGGCGCCGGCGTCGTCCGCGAGACGGCCCAGCGGGCAGGAGCCGACATCACCGAGATCGACGGCTCCCACGTCATCATGATCTCGCAGCCCGACCCCGTCACCCAGGTCGTCCTCAAGGCGCTCACGAGCGTCAGCCGGCCGGAACGGCCGAACACGGGCGGTGGTCCGTTCACCCTTCTGGAGGTCAAACCCGCCGTCCGGCGTCGGCCGCGGCTCGTACGGGGCAGGCATCGTTGCGGGCCCGGGCGACGGGTCCCGGCGCAGACGTACCGGCACTGGCGCACCCGCGCGGGCGTACCGGCGCAGACGTACCCGCGTCCCGCGACGACGAGGAGGAGCGGCACGATGGCTTCCGACACCCCGCACGGCCCGCCGCCGACTCCGCCGGAAGGCCCACAAGGCCCGGAAGGTCCGCAAGGCCCCGCCGGGAACGGTCCCGGCGGCAGCCACGAGGTCCCCGCGGGCCGCGGCACGCCCGGGTTCGCCGCCGACCTGCGCGACGCGGTGAGCCTGCGCGCGGTGCTGCTGATGGCCGGCGTGCTCGCCCTCCAGCTCGGCTTCATCCTGTCCTACGTCGGCGCCTTCCACTCGCCCAGGCCGCACCGCATCGCGGTCGGCGTCGTGGCGCCCGTCCAGGTCGCGGGCAAGCTCACCGGGCGGCTCAACGCGCTGTCCGGCAACCCGTTCAAGGCCCGCGCGGTGCCGACGGCGCGGCAGGCCCGCGACCGGATCCTCGCCCGCGACCTCGACGCGGCGATCGTGGTGAGTCCGCAGACCCGGACCGACACGCTGCTCGTCGCGTCCGCGGCCGGGCCGTCGGTGTCGACCGTCACCACCCAGATCGCGCAGAAGGTCGAGACCGGCCAGAACCGGCAGATCCGGATCACCGACCTGCGCGCGCCCGGCCCCAAGGACGGCCGCGGCCTGTCCTCGTTCTACGTCGTGATCGGCTGGATGATCGGCGGCTACCTGGTCGCGGCCATCATGGGCATGACCGGCGGGACACGGCCGGCGACCGTGCGCCGCACGGGCTTCCGGCTGGCCGGCCTGGTGCCGTACGCGATGCTGTCCGGCCTGGGCGGCGCGCTCATCATCGATCCGATCCTGGGCGCCCTGACCGGGCACTTCTGGGCGCTGTTCGGTATCGGCGCCCTCATCGTCCTCGCCGCGGGCGCGGCCACCGTCGCCTTCCAGGTGCTGCTGGGGGTGGTCGGCATCGGCCTGGCCATCCTGGTCTTCGTCGTCCTCGGCAACCCCAGCGCGGGCGGCGCGTACCCCAACTCGCTGCTGCCGCCGTTCTGGCGGGCGATCGGCCCCTGGCTGCCGCCGGGCGCGGGCACCACCGCGGTGCGCAACTCCGTCTACTTCGGCGCCCACCACACCACCGGCCCGCTGTGGGTGCTGGCGGTGTACGCGGCGGCCGGCATCCTCGTCGCGCTCGCCGCGTCCGCCCTCCACCTGCGCCGCGCGGCCACCCGCGGCGCCCCGGCCTGACGCCCGGCGGGCGGGGCGCCGCCGGAACGGCCCAGGGGCGCTGGGCGATGTCCTGCGCGCTGTCGGTCGGGCCGGAGCGGGTACGTGAACGGGTCCGAGCGGAAGGTGCGGCGGTAGGCGTCCGGGGGGACGCCGACCGTGCGGTTGAAGCGGCGGCGCAGCGTCGTGGCGGTGCCCATGCCGGTGGCCGCCGCGATGGAGTCGACGCTGTCGTCGGTCGTCTCCAGCAGCTCCTGGGCGTGGCGGATCCGCTGCGCCAGCAGCCACTGCAACGGGGTGGCACCGGTCACCGACCTGAGGTGGCGGCCCAGGTTGCGCGAGCTCATCCGGGCCCGGCGGGCCAGGTCCTCCACGGTCAGCGGACGGTCGAGGCGTTCGATCACCCAGGGGAAGAGCGCGGAGAGCGGGTGGGTGTCCTGGGCGGGTACGGGGGCGGTGACGAACTGGGCCTGGCCGCCGTCCCGGTGCGGCGGCACGACCAGGCGGCGGGCGACCGCGCAGAACTTCCTCATCGATGTCGTCGTACGCTCCGGCGGCGGCGAACGGCGCGCCGTCGCCGCCGGCCGGGACGTCTACGCGGTGACCGCCCCGCTCGCGGTGGAAGCGGTCGACCGCATCCTGAGCGGACGGACCAGGACGTCGGCGGGAGTCGCCTGCGCCGGCGGGATCTTCGACGCGCCCGACTTCCTCCGCGCGCTGTCCCCGCACATCCGCCTGGAGTTGCGGCCGCAGCGGGCCGGGACGCGCTGTCGCGGGGGTGTCAGCGGCGCAGGCGTGTCAGCCGCGCAGGGCCGCGTGGCGCCGCAGGACGTGAACGATGCGGACCGCTGCGAGGATCGCGGCGACCGAAGCGCCCGTGACCTGCAAGAACCTGCCGACAGCGTGCGGAAGGTGCCAGACGGCGGCGGGGCCGGCGATCGCCGCGAACACGACGACGCCGAGGAAGCACGCGCTGAGCAGCGCGTAGCCGATCCCGACGGTGGTCTCGTCCCGCTCGGCCTGGCTTCTGTGCCGTGTCCTCATGGCTCAAGCATGGCATCCGGGCCGCGAGGGGGAACCCTGCGACCGGGCTGCCGCGGCACACCTTCCGGCTCGCGCGCGGGCGCCGCGGAGTCGGTCCACAGACGGGGGCCGCCCGCGTCGCGCAGGCGGCGCAGGAAGGACAGCACGCCCGCGCTGCCGGTCGCCCAGCCCGGCGCCGGGGCGGCCAGGGTGTTGTCGGGGAACAGCGGACGGCGCAGGGTGCCGCCGCTGCGGGTCAGGATCAGGGCCGCCACGTCCTCGGCGGCGCGGCTCAGCCGGTCGTCGCCGGTGAGCGCCGCCGCGTCGATGAGCAGTTCGCCGACGCCCGACAGTCCGCAGCACTGGGAGACCGGGCTCATCCGGGGCGCGAGATCCCGGCAGGCCCAGGCGCACCGCACTCCCAGGTCCGCCGTCCGCGGGTCGTCCTCGTGGCCGCCCAGCTCGATCAGCAGGGTGCCGATCCCGGCGAGTCCGCGGCACCAGGACCCGTAGCGGCGGTGTGCCTCGGGGCGGGCCGCCAGCGCCAGCAACCGCGGTGTGTGCGCGACGAGTCCGGCCAGGCCCCGACGTGCCGCCGCCCCGGCGGCCGGGTCGCCGGTGAAGCGGTGGTAGGCGTGCAGGAAGTGGACGACGCCCGCCCGGCCGTGGGCGAAGCCGAACGCGAACGCCGCCTCGGACGCCGCCGCCGACTTCTGCGGTTCCGCGCGCTCCCGCCCGCCCTCGGCGGCCAGCAGCGAGCGGACGCACTCCCCCGCCGCGGCGAGCCGCGCGCCGGCCTCCTCCTCGCGGCCGGCCGCGTCGGCGCGTCGGGCAAGCGCCAGCAGTCCGGTCCCGGCGCCCGCCGCGCCGCCGATCTGGTCGCCGGTGTCGTCGTACGGGCGCGGGCTCGGCGGGGGGACGTACCCCTCGGGGGCGCCGGTCAGCGCGGCGGCGGAGTCCAGGAAGAGGTCGACGCCGGTACGGCCGATGTGGAGTGCGGCGGTCAGTGCCGGCAGGGCGGGATGGCGGGCGGTCCGGTGGGCGAGGCCGGTCACGGCCTCGCGTACGCCCGGGTGTTCCATGTGGTGCAGCAGTTCCAGGCCCGCGCCCGCCGCGCCGTCGTAGAGCGTCAGCCCGAAGCCCTGCCGCCCGTGCCGTGACCGCGGGTCCGCGGGCAGTTCGGCGGCGGCGGTCGCGCAGGTCGTGGCGGTGTGCGCGATCAGGTCGTCCAGCAGGCCGCGGGTGATCCTCGGCGGCGACGGGAGCCGGCGCCCGGAGGCCGCCCGTGACTGCGGCGCGCGCCACTGCCGTGCGCAGGCGGCGCGTCGTACGGGCTCGGGGTCCAGGAGCCCGGCGACGAGCTCACGTGCCGTCCGGTGCGTGGCGCCCGGGAGCGCCGCGGCGAGACAGGCCAGGGTGCGGTCGCGGTTGACGGCGTCGTCCCGGTCGACGACCACCGGGTCCATGCCGGTCAGCGCGAAGTGCAGGGTCGCGCCGAGCGCGTAGAGGTCGTCGCCCGGGCCGGGCGGCCCGCCGGCGCGGTAGGCCGGCATCGAGTAGCCCGGCGTCGCGCCGGCCGGCCGGTCGCCGTGCAGGGCGCTGACGCCGAAGTCGACCAGGTACGCGGTGCCGTCCCCGCCCAGCACCACGTTGGACGGCTTGAGGTCGCCCACGACGACGCCGCGGGCGTGGACACCGTCGAGCACGGCCAGCAGGCGGCGTGCCAGCGCGGCGATTCCGCGGCCGGTCGCGGTCCCGCCCGCGGCACTCGGCTCGTACGGGCCGTGGGCGAGTACGTCACGGCGCAGGTCGCGGGGGCCGCAGTCGGTGGTGACCAGGTACTCGTCGTCGCCGTGCCGGAGGTGGTCCAGGACCCGGGGGACGCCCTCGACGCCGGACAGGGCCGCCAGGACGGCGTGCTCGTGGCGCAGGCGCCCGCGGGCGTCGACGCCGTCGGGGTCCTCGCCGGCGTGGGCCCTGGCCTGCTTGACGACCACGCGGCTGCCGCCGGCCGCTGTGTCCGCGGCGCGGTAGACGTCGCCGTGCGGGGAGCGGGCGATGCCCGTGGTGAGGCGGTAGCGCCCGCCGATCAGGCGGCCGGTACGGCCCGCGGACGGCACGGCCGCGCGGAACGGGTCGGCGGCCCACGGCGGCTGGCGGTACCGGGTGCCCGCGCGCCCGGGGAAGCGCGCCCCGTCGGGGCCGGTCATGGTGAGCGCGGCGTCGTCGGCGCCCTCGGCCCGGAACGGGCCGTAGCGGTAGTAGACGGGGGCGTCGGGCCGGATCCGGCGGTCGCTGAGCACCCGGGGCCCCGACCGGCCGCTCAGCAGGCCGGCGAGTTCGGCGCCGAGCGCCGTCACGTCCTGCGGGCGCGGATAGACGGTGACCGCCTTGCCCACCAGCGCGGAGTCCCGCGCCCCGCTGTTCATCGCGTGCAGCACCGCGGCGTCGCGGGCGAACTTGGCGTCGCAGGCGTACCGCAGCAGCACGGGGACGACCAGGTCCGCCACGTGTGCCAGTTCGTCGGCGCGGGCGGAGATGTGCAGCTTCCATCCGTGGAGCGGGAGTTCACCCGACCGGGGGTCGGCGGCGAACAGGCAGAGCCACTGGTCGTCGGCGACGAGGCGCCGCCCGCGGCCGGCGAGCAGCGCGGCGAGCCGCTCCTCCAGGCCGCTTTCGGGGCCGGGGCCGCTGGGCCGGTGCGCCGCGGCGCCCGGCAGGCCGGACACGGACGGGCCCGTGCGGTGCGGCCTTGAGGGGCGCGCCCCGGACCCGTCCGCGTCGGCCGGGGCCGTCCCGGCCGCCATGTCCGGTTCTCCTCTAGTCGCAGGCGACGCGGGTCGTCGCCGTCGGCCACGGCTCGGGCAGACACGCCTCGATACCGCGGCCCGGGTCGGTCTGGTCCTCGAACGGGATCTCTTCTTCCTCCACGGCCACGTCGAGTGGGCCGGCGTCGCGGATCTGCAGTGCCAGGGAGCTCATGGCGGTCCTTTCCGTACGAAGAAGGGCGGGGACGGCCCGGCGCACCGGGTCGTCATGTTCCTGCCAGTTTCGTCACCGGCGGCCGCGCGGGCAAGGAGGGTGAACCGGCCACCGCCTGCGGCCCGGTCCCGTCCCGGGCGCCGCGTTCAGTCCCGGACCCCGGGTGCGGCGTCGGGCCGCCGCTGCCCTTCGTCCCGGAGCGGTCGGCCCTGACCAGGCAGAACGGCACCCACCGCGGCGCCGTGGCATTCGCCGGCACCTCAGGAGGTGTAGCCCCGCCGGGCGCGGGCACGCGGACTGTTGGCCCCCTAGGGTGCCAATGTCCCCTCGGGGACCGGCGGCAGCGACCGCCTGGCCGCGCCCGGCCGTCCTCGCCCCCCCTGGGGCGGCCGGGCGCCCCACCAGCCGCCCCGTCCGGCCCGCGCCGGATGACGGAACACCGCCCGGCGCCCAGGGGCATTCCCGCCATGGCGCCGACGATGCCGCGATCCTCCCGGCGCCACGTCCGCAGCCGCGGCGCGGACGGCTTCAGCGGCATCACACGCAACGCCCGCAGCGCGGGTTCGCACGCAGGGTGTCCGGTTCTCGCCGCCGAGGGTGTAACGGGTGGGGCTCGCGTGCCGGACGGGGTGCATCCGATCGCGCTGCGCCGCACTCGCGCTGAGCGGCGTCGCCCTCGTCCCCTCCCCCGCGCACGCCGCGCTCGGCACCCTCACCTGCACCGGCTGGAGCTGCACGACGTACATCCCCGGCATGGCCGCTGCCGTCCGCCCCACGACGGTGACCGTGGTCGGCTGAACGTCATCGACGCGCACGGTCCGACCGGCAGTTGCCCGGCACTCGGCTCCAGCGCATCAGCCGGCGTCACCGGCTCGGCTGCGCCCGGTGCTCCCGCTCCGGCCCTCCGCGCCGCCCGGCGGTGCCGGGTCCGGGGCCGACGGACGCGGGCAGGCGGCCCGGACGGGGTGGGACCGGGCCGCCTGGTGTTGCGAGGAGTGGTCAGTTGTAGAGGTTGGCCTCCGTGATCGACCACCAGCTGGTCGAGGTGCCGGTCTGGACGACCTTGACGTACCGGGCCGTGGTAGCCGGGAACGTCGCCGTCACCTGGGCGCCGCTACCGGTGCCGGTCGCCACCGCGGTGCCGAAATTCGTACCGTCGGCCGAGGTGAACACCTGATAGCCGCGGGCGTAGTCGCTCGCGCTGCCGCCCGAGTCCATGACGAGCTTGGAGAAGGTCTTCGCCGCGCCCAGGTCGAGGGTGAACGACTGGCCGTTCGCCATCGGTACGCCGCTGCTCCACCGGGTGCCGGCGTTGCCGTCGAGCATGTTCGCCGGGACGTCACCGCCGCCGGTGGACGACGCGGTCGCCGTCCAGCCGGTACGGGGCAGGACCGCGCCCGTGCCGCCCGTGCCGCCGGTACCGGTGCTGCCGTCGGTGAACACGTTCAGCTCGGCGATCGACCACCAGCTGGTCGAGGTGCCGGTCTGGACGACCTTGACGTACCGGGCCGTGGTAGCCGGGAACGTCGCCGTCACCTGAGCGGCGCTACCGGTGCCGGTCGCCACCGCGGTGCCGAAATTCGTACCGTCGGCTGAGGTGAACACCTGATAGCCGCGGGCGTAGTCGCTCGCGCTGCCCGCCGAGTCCATGACGACCTGGTCGATGCTCTTGGCCGCGCCCATGTCGAGGGTGAACGACTGGCCGTTCGCCATCGGCGCCCCGCTGCTCCACCGGGTGCCGGCGTTGCCGTCGAGCATGTTCGCCGGGACGTCACCGCCGCCGGTGGACGACGCGGTCGCCGTCCAGCCGGTACGGGGCAGGGCCGTCTGCGTGGTGCCGCCGCCCGTGCTGCCGCCGGCGACCGTGGTGGTGCCGGTGAGCCGGATGTCGCGCGACGAGGAGCCGACGTAGACGGTGTTGGTGCCGGCCGCGTTGGTCCAGCCGTTGTTCCAGAACTGGAAGCTGCGCGCGTCCAGGGTGATCGCCACGTGCTGGGTCTGGCCGGCGTTGAGGTTGATCCGGGTGAAGCCGCGCAGGTTCTTCGGCGGCTCGCCGACCGAGCCGGGCTGGCCGACGTACACCTGCGGAACCTCGGCCCCGGCGCGCGAGCCGCTGTTGGTGACGTCGAAGCCGACCGCGACGCTGCCGTTCGCGTCCGGCTGGCCGACCGACAGGTTCGCGTAGCTGAACGTGGTGTACGACAGGCCGAAGCCGAACGGGAACAGCGGTGTGAGGTTCTGGCTGTCGTACCAGCGGTAACCGACCTTGAGGCCCTCGGAATACTGCACCTGGCCGTTCTGGCCCGGCCACTGGGCGGTGGAGTGGGTCGGCCCCTGCGACAGCGCGGTCGGGAAGGTGACCGGGAGCTTGCCGCTGAAGTTCGTGTCGCCGAACAGCAGTGACGCGATGGCGTTGCCGTCCTCCTGGCCCGGATACCACGCCTCGACGACACCCTTGACTGCGCTGACCCACGGCATGGTGACCGCCGAGCCGCTGTTGACCACGACGACCGTGTCGGGGTTCGCCGCGGCGACGTCGGCGACCAGCGTGTTCTGCGCGGCCGACAGGTCGATCCCGTTCAGGTCGCCGCCCTCGGACTCGAAGTTCGAGACGAACACGACGGCCACCTTGGCCGCCCGCGCCGCGGCGACCGCCTGGTCGTGGAGGGTCTGGCCGGGGATGCTCCAGCCGAAGGTGGCGTTGCTGGCGCCGCCGCCGTTGTAGTAGTCGACCTCGACGGTGGCGGCCTGCCCGGCGGTCAGCGTCACGCTGCCGGTGCGGGTGGTGCTGGACTGGTTCGCCCAGTTGTTGACGATCAGCTGCCCGTTGACGTAGACCCGGGAGCCGTCGTCGCTGGTCAGCGAGAGCTGGTAGGTGCCGGAGACCGGCGGGTGCAGGGTGCCGGTCCACTTGGCCGACCAGTCGGTGGCGTTGACCCCGGGGCCGGGCGACGCGCCGCCCCACACGTCGTCGACGGTGGACTCGTTGCGGGTCAGGACCGGGGTGCCGGTCAGCCCGGTGTTGTTGTAGTACGACGCGGTCAGGCCGGCGCCCGTACCCGAACTCGGTGTCAGGTACGCGCTGTCCACCGGCGGGAGCGCCCCGCTGGAGGACGCGGTGCCCTGGGAGTAGGAGACGCTGACGCCGCTGCCGGCCCGGCTCTTGATGCCCTGGTACGGGGTGACCAGGTACGGGCCGTTGACCGCCGCGCTGCCGCCGCCCTGGGACATCGCGTCGGTGCCGGCGTCGTCGCCGATGACGGCGATCGAGCTCGTGCCGGCGGCGACCGGCAGGATGGCGCCGGTGTTCTTCAGCAGTACCGACCCCTCCTGCGCGACCTGCTTCGCGGTGGTGTTGTGGGCGGTGCTGGTCACCACCGAGCCGGTGGTGCCGGTCTGCGCGTGGTCGAAGAGGCCCGCCTTGAACATCGAGGTCAGGATCCGGCGGACGTGGTCGTCGATCGTCGCCTGCGACACCTGGCCGTTGCCGACCGCGGTGGTCAGCGCCGCGCCGTAGTAGTCGCTGCCGGGCATCTCCATGTCCAGGCCGTTGTTCGCCGACGCGACGGTGGAGTGGGTGGCGCCCCAGTCGGAGGTGATGAAGCCGTTGAAGCCCATGTCGCCCTTGAGCGCGGTCTTCTGCAGCGGTCCGTTCTCACAGGCGAAGGCGCCGTTGACGGCCGAGTAGGAGCACATCGCCGAGTCGGCGCCACCCTGCTTCACCGACGTCTCGAACGCCGGCAGGTAGATTTCCCGCTCGGTCCGGTCGGAGACGACCGCGTTGTCGGTGATGTTGTTGCGGTTGGTCTCCTGGTTGTAGACGGCATAGTGCTTGACCTGCGCCATCGGTCCCTGGCTCTGGATGCCCTGGATGTCGGCGGCGCCCATCTGACCGGCGAGGTAGGGGTCTTCGCCGAAGGACTCGAACGCCCGGCCCCATTGCGGGTCGCGCACGATGTTGATGGTCGGGGCCAGCACCACGTTGGTGCCCTTGCCCCACTGCTCGGAGCCGAGCACCTGGCCGTACTGGTTCATCAGCGAGGTGTCCCAGCTCGCCGCGCCCGCGACCGGCGCCGGCAGCTGGGTGACGTTGGTGAAGCCGTCCCCCGCCCCGACCGGACCGTCCTGGAGGTGCAGCGGCGGGATGCCGAGCCGGGAGTTGCCGTCGACACAGCCGACGTAGCCGCACGCCTGGCCGCCGTGCATCATCGCCAGTTTCTCAGCCTGGGTCATCGCGGCCAGCAGCTCGGTGGCGCGGTCCGCCGGGGTCTGCGCGGTGTTCATCCAGGGCTGGTCGGCGGCCGCGGCGGCCCGCTCGGTGACGGCGACGGCGCCGCTGCCTAGCAGCAGGGCCAGCGCCGTCAGCGCGACTCCCAGCGTGCGGCCGCGGGCCTTCGCGCGACGCCGGTGCGACCGGAGCCGCTCTTCTGGGCGGGGCGGTGCGTTCATACGTGCGCGCTCCGTTTCTGGCGACACGGCGTCCTTGCGCGACCACCGGGTCACCGGGAGCCCGGGCCGGACCGCAGGAGCTGTCCGGGCGCGGGCCTGGGTGGGGGGTATCCGGCCGGGGAGCCTGCCGGGCCAACGGTTGCGGGTGTGGCTCCGCTCGACGGACATAAACGACGGAGAGCGCTCTCCAACGGAGATGAGACTCGCCCACGCGCGTCCCCGTGTCAAGGATCCCGACAGCTTCTTTCACGCCTTAAAACAGCTGGCGCGAGCTTCCGTTTCGCTGTTCGGCACACTCGGCGGCGCCGTGGCAGAACGGCCGGTCGGGCGCGGCTGCACCCGGCCCGGCATCCCTCACCGGGCGGCGTGGCGGGGACACGGAGGCCCGGGCCGGTCCGCCGTGACGAACCCGACCCCCTGTGTAGTGGTGGCTCACGCCATAGGGGGCAGGCGAACCACCATCATGAGCCGGGCCCGTCGTCCCGCGTCGGTGTCCGGCAGGTGCGGTGGAAGGCGCGGTGGACGGGCGATGATCGGTGATGACTGAGCAGTTCCTTGTGGTGTCGGCCGGGCCGGGCGAGGTGATGCGGGCCCGCGGCTGGGCCAAGGAGCAGGTGGCGGGTTTCGCCTGGCCGACGCGCTGGCGCCCCGACGACGCGGCGGTCGCCCTGGTGGTGTCGGAACTCGTGACGAACGCGCTGCGGCACGCGGGCGGCCTGGTGGGGCTGTCGCTGGTGTTCGACGCGCGCCGTCTGCGGATCATGGTCAGCGACGACTCGCGGGTGCGGCCCACGCCCCGCCCGCGTGCCGCGGGCGGGTGGGGGCTGCTGATCGTGGAGCGCCTGACCGAGGCGTGGGGCGTGGTGCCCAGCCCCGGCGGCAAGCGCGTGTGGGCCGACCTCGCGGCGGCGGACGCCACGACCGTGCCGGCGCCCGTGCCCGCCGGCCACCGCCACGCCGGTGCGCCGGCCGCCCGTCAGGACTGCTTGAGCTGCTCCGCGGTGATCACCGGGAACAGCGCGAGCGCCCCCGTCAGGTCCAGGAGGTGGTGGACGGTGGGGCTCGGTGCCAGCAGGCGCACGCTTCCCTCCTGGTCCAGGGCGGTCTGGCGGGCCTGGACCAGCACATTGAGGAAGGTCGAGTCGGCGAAGGTCACACCGGCCAGGTCGAAGACCAGGTGGGGATGGTGACCGAGCGCGCGGTCCACCGCGTCGCGCAGCGATCCGGCGCCGTCGAGGTCGGCCTCCCCGGCCACCGTGACCACGCTGGGAGATCCCAGGGCACAGGTGACCGACAGCGGCGGTCCGCCTTGGTGAGCGGCATCGGCGGATGAGTCCATGGGCACTCCTGAGTCGAACTGTTGTCGGTTAAGCCTGTCATGACAGCAGTGGGTAGCAGGAGGTTTGAACGGTAAAGATCAGATCCCGTCTGGAAGACGGCGATCACTGGCGGCCGGTTTTCGGTCGTGTCCTCGGTGACGTCCGCTCCCGGGGGGGGGGGGGGGGGGGGGGGGGGGGGGGGGGGGGGGGGGGGGGGGGNGGTTGTGGGGGTGGGGGGGGGGGCGCCCCCCCCCCCCGGCGCCCGGGGGGGGGCCCCCCCCCCCCCCCCCCCCGGGAGGGCGCTCAGGAGGAGATGTAGATGCTGGCGCTGTCCGCCTCCGGGCTCGCCCAGTAGTACCCGTCAGGGAAGGTGACGCCGGCGACCGCGGCGGTGACGTACGTGGCCGCGCCGTGCGCCACGTCGGTGGTCTGGCCGCCCTGGGTGGTGCTGTAGGTGTAGCGGACCGTGCTCACGGCGACCACGGAGTTGTTCTTCGCCAGTGCGACCTGGACGGCGATGGTGTTGACGACGTTGGTGCACTGGACGCTGCCGATCGCCTCCACGCCGCCGCCCGGGTAGGCGCCCCCGTAATAGCGCAGCGGGGTGTTGGCGGTGAGCGTGCAGGTGATGGACGCGTACGGCGCGGTCGTCGACACATGGGTGAAGCTGACCGACGTCAGGGCGGGAGAGACCGCGCCGGGTGCGGACAGGCGCGGCAGAGCGCTTCCCGCGGCGGACGCGTGCGGGGTGGTGGCACCGGCGGCGCCGGCGGCGGCCAGTGTGGTCGCGACTGCCAGGGCCGCTCCGGCCAGCATCCGCGCGGCGCGGCGGCCGGATCGCGGTCGGTTCTCTGCTCGGGTCATCGTGTCTCCTCGGTCGTGACGGGCGGAACCCGGGGCGGTGCGTGGACAGGTGGGTGCACGTCCGGAACGGGACCGGCTGTCCGGGCGTGCGGTGTGGTTGCTGCTCGTGGTGTTCGCGTGTGCCGACGCGGCCTGCGTGGCCGGCGTGCGCCGTGCCGTGCGTACGGCGGCACGGGGCCGGCCGCTCTTGAGGCGTGCGTGATGCGCCGTGGCCCGGCGGCGGCCGGACATGTGTCCGCGGCCTCCGCAGGTGTCCCGTATGGGGCTGGGCTGTGCGGCCGTGCTCACCGCGGGACGGCTCTCCCGCCGTCAAAGCGGTGGAAATGTCTGACAATTCGGTGTTGCGCACTCAGCATCCAGGGGTGCCGTGCCGCCGTCAACTCGCCCTCGGAGAAATGACCGGATGGCACCGCACGGGACTCTGGCCGGTCCCGTCGGCCTCCCGCGGCGGCTGCCGGCCAAAGCCGGCCGACCTGCTGCCGCCCGCGCGTCCCCCGCTCTGTCCCCGCAGGGCGGCGGGCACCGGCACCGCCACCGGGAGCGACGCAGCGCCCGTATGGCCGGGGTCGCGGCCGCGCGCGGCCCGAAGCGCCGGGAAACCCGCAGGACGCGGCTCCCCCAGGGCCGTCCGAAAGGCAGCGCGCCGCACTCGCCGTTTGCGCCATCGGCCAGGGTCCGCCGGCGCCCTGAACACGCCACCGTCAGACGGGCCGCCGCTCCGGTTCCTGGTCCACGGGGTCCGGCTCGCTGTCGGACGGCGTGCGGCGCTTCCGGCGTGAGCTGGTGCGGTAGTCGGCGTAGGCGATCGCGGCCACCACCACGGGGACCGCGACAGCGAGGATCGCGAGCCGCGCCGGCTTCGCCGGGATGAGAGCGACCGGTATGAGCAGCGCCGTGCCCACGACGAGGACCGCGCGCCCTGCCAGGAACTGGGACATCGTCCGCCGCTGCCGCGCATGGCGGGGCGAGTCGCGGATGTCCGCCCACACCTGGTGGGCGGGCCGCTCGACGCCGGCGCGGCGGTTGGCGGCGTAGACGAGCAGGAATCGCACGAGCAGGTAGCATGCGAGGATGGCGCCCGCCCAGGCCCAGCCGGACGGGCTGTCCGGCGTCGAGGCGTGCGCCAGCTCCGTCATCCCCGAGGTCGCCATGGCTGCGTCCCCCCTTTTCTCCCCGGCTCGCCTGCCCGCCCCCGCGCACCGCACACCGCACACCGGCAAAGCCCCGGGACTGACGGGCGCCCCTCGGGGACGCGCAACGGCCGGCGTCCGCGCGCACTTCGCGCACGGACGCCGGCCGGTCCGGTGGAGCACGCGCCTTGGCGCCGGGGTCAGTTCCAGGCGTCCTGGTTGAGGAAACGTGCCGCCCCGCGCCAGCTGTTGGGCCCCATCACGCCGTCGACCGGTCCGGTGTAGCCCCATTGGGCGGCCTGGCGCTGCCACGCCTTGTACGTGTTGACGCCGGGCACCCCGTCGATCGGGCCGGTGTAGCCGTAGTGGTCCCGCATGTTGCGCTGGAGGGCCGCGTAGGTGTTCACCCCGGGGTCCCCGTCGATGGGGCCGGTGTAACCCGACTGGATCGACAGCCACTTCTGCGCCCGGCTCCAGAAGACGGGTCCTGGCACGCCGTCCTGCTCGGTGGTGGTCTTGGGCAGGCCGCCGGTGCCGCCCCCTCCTCCGCCACCGCTGCCCGGGGCGACCAGGTCGAACGCCGAACCCCTGGCGTAGTCGTGGTCCACCTTCGCGCTTCCGCCGACCGATCCGACCGAGCTGTACTGGTGGACGGCCCAGTCCGGGTATTTGCCGCCCAGTTCGGGATCGCCCTGCCGGGTGCCGTTGTTGGAGCCGTAGGCGGCGACCCACAGCTTGGCCCCGGTGGCGATGGTCTGAGGCCAGTTCCCGGCCCGCAGGTTGGCGGCGCCGATGTAGAACCACGGCACGGCGGTGCCGACCCGGCTCTGCACCTGCCGGAACCAGGCGGCGACCTGGGAGTCGTTCCACAGGTACGCGGAGTCGTCCAGCACCTCGTCGTCGAGCGCGAGCACGTCGCCCTGGCGGTAGTCGTGCAGGTGGTCGACGAAGTAGTTCGCCGCGTCGGCCGGGGCCTGGAAGTCGCCGGACAGCCAGTAGTGGCCGACCCGCAGCCCGGCCGCGCGGGCACGGTCCACCTGCGCGGTGTAGTAGGGGCTGACGTACGGTCCTCCGCTGAGCTGGCAGCCGCCCGCCTTGACGATGGCGAACCGCTGGCCCTGCGCGGCGGCGAGGCCCAGGTCGATGCCGGACTGCGAGGTCGCGATGTCGATGCCGTACGTGTCGGAGGCCGCCGCGGCCGTCCTCGCGGCGAGCGCGCCGGCGGCGGGTGTGAGCGTCGCCACGGCCAGCCCGCGTATCAGCGTTCTTCTGCGCACAGGTCTTCCTCGCATCTCCGGGGATCTACGTACGGACCTGTCGTCGCTACCCACATCTACGCGCGTTCATGACAACACTTCACCGGCGCGCCCACCCCGTCCCGGGCCGCTCAGGGCCGGTCCCGCACGGGCGGGCGGCGGGCGGAGCGCCGCAGGCGGGCGCGTACCGCTCGCTGGGCGACCGGGCCCAGCTCATCCAGCACGTTCACCAGTGCGGACAGCTGGTCCAGGGCGTCCAGGGCGCGGCCGGCGCCCTCCGGGTCCACGCCCTCGTAGAGTTCGAGGCCGACGAAAGCCGAGGCGACCGCGCGGGCCAGCCCTGCCACGTCCAGGAAGCCGGCGACCGGCGTGTCCGCCAGCACGCGCTCAAGCACCGTCTCGATCTCGTCGGTCCACAGCGCGAGGCCCGCCGCGGTGGCCGGGGCGAGCCGCGGCTGCGTCTGGGCTCCGGCCAGCAGCTGGGCGAGGACGGCGACGTTCCCGCTCGCGCGCTCCGCGGTGTGCATCTCGCGGCCCAGGTCCAGGAGTTCGCCCAGGCTGCGGACGGCGCCGAGCCGCTCCCGGTAGACGGCCACGCGCTGCTCGGCGCCGTAGCGGCAGGCGGCGGACAGCAGTTCGTCGACGCTGCCGAAGTGGTAGAAGACCAGCGCCTGGTTGACCCCGGCGGCAGCGGCGATGCTCCGTGCGGAGGCCTTGGCGATGCCCTGGCCGGTGAGGGTGGCGAGCGCCCCGGCCAGCAGCTTCGTCCGGGTGTCCGCGCTCACGGCCTCGCCTCTTCGCGCACCGGCCGCAGACCGTCGCGCACGCCGTGTTCCGCCGCGTCGACGAAGTCGGCCGTGAAGGAGCCGCCATAGCCGAAGAGCGGTCCGAAGCGCCGGTTGGTGACGGACACCTCGATCCGGAAGCACCGCGCCGTGTCGTCGTACGACTCACGCACCAGCGCGTCACCCCCGATCAGGTCGGGGACCCGGACGTCGACCGGCCCTTCGCGGAAGCGGTGCTGCCCCGAGCGGATCAGCAGCGCCCCGCCGGCGCCCACCGCGAGCCGCAGGTCGGTGGCGAGGTGCTGGTGGGTGCCGAGGTAGTCCACGACGCAGCCGCGCTCGGCGCTGTAGACCATCGTCGCGTCGAACCGCAGGTCGCGCCCCGGGAAACCGAAGGTCCGCACGAACGTGACGGTCTCCCGGCCGTAGGAGTCCTCGTAGGGGACGTTCTCGATGGTGAACGGGACGTCGCGGCCGGCCCGCGGGAGGAGGATGTTGCGGCTGCCGCCGAGCGCGAGGAAGGGCCGTACGAAGCTGCGGCCGTGCCAGACGCGGTCCATCGTGCCGCGGCCGACACAGGCCTGGGCGCTGTCGAGCCCGATGGAGAAGCGCCGCCGGATCTGCGGGTGGAGCCGGTCGAAGTCGGCGCCGAGGCCGCGCTGGAAGATCGAGGTCATGACGCCTCCGGGGCGGCGAGGCCGGCGAGCAGGGCGGGTGGTGCGGAGACGGCGCCCGCGGGCGGGCGGCGCAGGCAGCGCCGGGCGGCCGGAGTGACCGGCAGCGGCGGCAGCAGCAGCGCGAGCGCCGCGGCGGCGAGGCAGGCCGCGCGGGCCGGGACAGGTGCCGGAGCGAGGGCCAGGGCGACGGCCGCGGCGAGGGCGCCGAGGCGGACGGCGCACTCGCCGAGGGCGTGGCGCAGCGACCGCTCGGGCGGGATGCCGCGTTCGCACCACAGCCGCAGCCGGTCGAAGGACCAGGCGGTGGCCCAGCCCATGGCGGGCCGCAGGACGAGGCGGTCGGCCAGCCGCCCGAAGCGGCCCCAGCGCGGCCGGTAGTCGTAGCCGGTCAGGAAGCGGACGCCGTCCCCCGTCGGGACGTAGCGCCAGTAGCCGCGCCCTTCCTCGATGAGGGAGAGCGGGTGGGGCGAGGAGAAGCGGAGGGCGGAGGTGCGGGTGCCGTCCGGGCGGTGCCGCTCCCCCGCGGCGACCCCGACACCGGCGACCGTCAGGAACGGCAGGACGCGGGTGGCGTACCGGAAGCGCTGCGGCTCCCCCGGTGCGCACGGCAGGTAGGCGATGCCGGTGAACCGCAGGTCCCAGCGGCGGTGCTGCGCCGGCTGCTGCGTGCGGTCCCACACGGTGTCCACCCCGGCACGCACCAGTGCCTCGACGTACAGGCCCATCGCCGCCCCCCGCCCTCGATTTGAGCGACTGCTCAAATCCGAGCGTACCAACGGGGCGTGCGGGCGCGGGAGTCAGGGGGTGCGGCGCAGCAGCAGGGTGATGAAGCCGAAGCTGTCGCGGTAGGAGTGCAGCCATTCGGAGCGCCGGGTCGCGGCGGTGGCCAGGACGCCGGCGCTGTCCGGGTCCTCGGGGCGGTCGAGCGCCCAGCCGGCCAGGGTGCCCCAGCAGGACCATTCGTAGTCGTCCAGCTCGCGGCGGGTGCTGATGTGGCCGTGGACCGGGGTCCATCCGTCGGCGGCGACCAGGTCCACGGTGGTGGCCAGGCCCGCGAAGTCGCCGAGCATCCCGACGGCCTCGGGGGAGGGCGTGCGGTCCCAGAAGCCGTCGCCGATCAGGACCCGGCCGCCGGGTGCGAGGTGGGTGCGGGCCGCCGCGAGGACGGGGAGCAGCCCGCCGAAGGCGTGCGCGGCGCCGACGCTGAGCACCAGGTCGAACGGCTGCGGGGACACGAAGTCCGCGGCGTCCTGCTCGTGCAGGACCAGGCGTTTCCCGACCCCGGCGCGGACGGCCGCCTCCCGGGCCCGTGACAGGTCCCCGGCGGAGATGTCGACGCCCTCGGCGTGGACGTCCCCGTCGGCGGCCAGGGCGCGCAGCAGCCACTCGCCGCTGCCGCAGCCGAGGTCGAGCACGCGTTCGTCGCCGCGCGGGAGGCCTTTGTCCAGCAGCCGGCGCACGGCGTCGTCGTCGAGCGGGGCCTTGATCGGGTGATCGGCGTGGGCGATTGCGGAGATCTCTTCGCGATTCATCGGCGCAGCCTGTCAACGGCCCTCGGCGTCCGCACCTGGTTTTACGCCCCCGCCGGGCCGTACCGCGGTGCCGGCGCGGGGCGTTCACGCGTACGGGATTCGCGCATGCGTACCAATCCGGACGGTCGGGCGCTCCGAAGGAGGGGGTGGAGAGGTCTTCTCCCGCTGCCGGGCCGGCCGTCGGCCGACCGGCGGTGGTATCCGCAAGGAAAGGCTGGACATGATGCGTTCGACATCAGGACGGGTTCTGGCAGTGGTGGCGGTCGCGGCGGCGCCGCTCGCGGTGCCCGCGGCCGGGTGGGCGGCGGCGCCGGGGGACACCGAGGTCGCGTGGACGACGTATCAGGCGTCGCTGGATCCGGTGACGGCCAATCACGTCACCGGGCAGGGCAAGGCCATGGTGCAGCTGTCCGGCAACACCGCGAAGATCACCGTGACCGCGTCCGGGCTGGTGGGCGGCAAGTCGCCGCACGCGATGCACATCCACGTCGACGGCGGCGGCGTCTGTCCCAAGCCGTCGGAGGCCGTGGACCACAACGGCCACCCCTCGATCAATGTCGCCGACGCCATGAAGGACTACGGCATGATCGGCACCTCGCTGACCACCAGCGGCGACACGACCGACAAGAGCGCGCTGGCCGTGGACCGCTTCCCCGCCGGTTCGACCGTCTCCTACCACCGGACCGTGGAGGTCAGCGACGGCGTCGCCGCGAACCTCAAGTCCGGCAAGGCCGTCCTGGTCGTGCACGGCATCGACTACAACGGCAACGGGATGTACGACAGCGTCCTCGGCGCCAGCGAACTCGACAAGTCGCTGCCCGCCGAGGCCACCGACCCGGCGCTGTGCGGGGCCTTCACCGCCTCGCAGATGTCGTCGATGCCGTCCGGCGGCGCCGACACCGGGGACGGCGCCACCCAGGGCGGCCGCAGCGGCACCGGTATGGTCGCGGGCGGCAGCGCCGCGGTCCTGGTCGGTCTGGGCGCCGGCGGCTTCGCGCTGCGCCGGCGGGGCACCGCCGGCCGATGACCGGTATCCCCACCCGTGCGGGCCGCCCGCGGCGTACGGCGGTTCTCCTCGTCGTGCTCGCGGTGGCCTGCGTGACCGCGGGCGTCGCCGTCATCCTGGCAGGCACCGGGGGCGGCGGGGCGCCGCCGCCCCCGCCCCCCCCCCCCCCGGCCCGGCCGCTGA
The DNA here is from genome assembly GCF_036815005.1 of Streptomyces sp. IBSBF 2435. Classification (NCBI taxonomy): domain Bacteria; kingdom Bacillati; phylum Actinomycetota; class Actinomycetes; order Kitasatosporales; family Streptomycetaceae; genus Streptomyces; species Streptomyces sp. IBSBF 2435. Next base: position 28,428 of record NZ_JAJSYW010000119.1, read on the forward strand.
CCCACCGCGTCGGCCAAAATCCCGCCCCCACCCTG
>NZ_JAJSYW010000120.1:0-21164 GCF_036815005.1 Streptomyces sp. IBSBF 2435
AGGTTGTGGGGGGGATTTGGGGGAGGTTGCGGGTGGTGGTCCAGGCTTTGGCGGTGGTGCCCGGTGGGTTTTTGGGGTGGAGTTCTCGGGTGTGAGTGGCGAGTTTTTGGGCGTGGTGGAGTGCGGCGGGGTGCTGGAGTGTCCATCGGGTGGTGCGCATGGTGGTGTGTTCGAGGCGGTGGCGTTTGGCGGGTTTGATGGTGGTTTTTTGTCCTTGGCGGGTGGTGGGTCCGCCTTGGGTGATGCGTTCGCGGAGGTGGATGAGGATGTCGGGGATGTCGATCGCGACGGGGCAGACGTCGTAGCAGGCGCCGCAGAGGGTGGACGCGTAGGGGAGCGAGGCGTGCAGGGGGGTGGTGGTGCCGTGGAGCTGGGGCGTGAGGATGGCGCCGATGGGGCCGGGATAGGGGGTGCCGTAGGCGTGGCCGCCGGCGCGTTCGTAGACGGGGCAGACGTTGAGGCAGGCGGAGCAGCGGATGCAGCGCAGTGCTTGTCGTCCGGTGGCGTCGGCGAGGGTGTCGGTGCGGCCGTTGTCGAGGAGGACGAGGTGGAAGGTGCGGGGGCCGTTGTGGGGTGTGGTGCCGGTCCACAGTGTGGTGTAGGGGTTCATGCGTTCGGCGGTGGAGGAGCGGGGGAGGGTTTGGAGGAAGACTTCGAGGTCCTGCCAGGTGGGGATGACTTTTTCGATGCCGGCCAGCGTGATGAGGGTGTCGGGGAGGGTGAGGCACATGCGGCCGTTGCCTTCGGATTCCAGGACGGCGAGGGTGCCGGTTTCGGCGATCATGAAGTTGGCGCCGGAGATGGCGACTTTGGCGGTGAGGAATTTTTCGCGGAGGTGGAGGCGGGCGGCTTCGGCGAGGTCGGTGGGGTTGTCGGTGAGGTTGTCGGGGGCGGGGCGTCCCCAGTGGGTCATCTCGCGGGTGAAGATGTCACGGATCTCGGTGCGGTTCTTGTGGATGGCGGGGACGAGGATGTGGGAGGGGAGGTCGTTGCCGAGCTGCACGATGAGTTCGGCGAGGTCGGTTTCGTAGGCGGTGATGCCTGCGTGGGCGAGGGCGTGGTTGAGGCCGGTTTCCTGGGTGGTCATGGATTTGACCTTGACGACTTCGGTGTGGCCGGTGGCGTGGACGAGGCCGGTGATGATGCGGTTGGCGTCGTCGGCGTCGGTGGCCCAGTGGACGGTCCCGCCGGCCGCGGTCACCGCCTCCTCCAGCTGGAGGAGGTAGTGGTCGAGGTGGCGCAGGGTGTGGTCCTTGATCGCGGCTCCCGCGGCGCGGAGCTGGGGCCAGTCGGTGAGTTCGCTGATCGCGCTGGCGCGCTTGCTGCGGATGGTGTGGGTGGCGTGGCGCAGGTTCGCCCGCAGCTGCCCGTCGCGGGTCGCTTCCCGTGCGGCGGCCGGGAACGACGGCAGCCCCAGATACGTACCGCTCATCGGATCTTTCCTGCCGTTTCCGGTGTCTGGTAGGGGTGTTCCTGGGTCGAGGCGAGGATCTCGGCGAGGTGGACGGCCCGCAGCGGGGCGTTCTGGCGGGAGATCATGCCGTCGAGGTGCATGAGGCAGGAGTTGTCGGCCCCGCACAGGACCCGCGCGCCGGTGGAACGGGCGTTGTCGATCTTGTCCTGTCCCATCGCGGCGGACACGTCGGGGTTCTTGACCGCGAAGGTCCCGCCGAAGCCGCAGCACTCCTGCGCGCCCGGCAGCTCCCGCAGCTCCAGCCCCCGCACCGCCTGGAGCAGCCGCCGGGGGCGGTCGCCCAGGCCGAGCATCCGCAGGCCGTGGCAGGAGGGGTGGTAGGTCACGGTGTGCGGGAAGTACGCGCCGACGTCGGTCACCCCGAGGACGTCGACCAGGAACTCGGTCAGCTCGTAGGTCTGCGGCACCGCCGCGGCCGCGGCCGCGGCCAGTCCGCGCCCGCTGTCGCGGCCCTCGGCGGCGGCACGCTCGGCCATCCGCGGGTAGTTGTCCCGGACCATCGCCACACACGAACCCGACGGCGCCACCACGTAGTCGTAACCCGCGAACACCTCCGCGTGCCGCCGCACCAAAGGCTCCGCCTCATGCCGGTAACCGGTGTTGTAGTGCGCCTGGCCGCAACACGTCTGCCCCGCGGGGAAGTCCACCTCCACACCCAGCCGCTCCAGCAGTGTCACCACCGCCCGACCCGTATCCGGATACAACAGGTCATTCACACAAGTGAGGAAGAGCGCTACGCGCATGGGTCCTCCGTGCCGCCCCGGCGCAGGCGGGGCTGATCTCGATCACGCATGCGCCCATACTGCCGCAATCACCGTTCGCAGGGAAGGAGACATCCGATGTTTATTGGCTGTGGCGCGGCCGAGGTGGCGGCAAGCGGAACGTGGCCGCACCCGGGAGGGGAGCGGCGGCGACGGTGAGGCGCCACATCACGTGTGTGCCGTGGGCTCACGCGCGTTCAGCGCGCACGTTCGAGCGGGCGCTCGCGCGCGAGTCCGGCCGGAGGGACGGAATCCGACGGTGCGCTGGCCAGCAGCGCCCGGATGTCGCGTACGGCCGTACGGCCCGCGCGGTTGGCGCCGATGGTGCTCGCGGACGGGCCGTAGCCGACCAGATGGACGCGCGGCTCCTTGATCACCCGCGTGCCGTCCACCGCGATGCCGCCGCCGGGTTCGCGCAGCCGCAGCGGGGCGAGATGGTCGAGTGCGGCGCGGAAACCGGTGGCCCACAGGATCACGTCGGCGTCCAGCGTCCGGCCGTCACTCCAGGCGACGCCATACGGCGTGATCCGGTCGAACATCTCCTGCCGCCGCAATGTGCCGCGGTCGATGGCCTGCCGCACGGCGTCGGTCGCGGCCAGCCCGGTCACGCTCACGACGCTCTGCGGCGGCAGTCCGCTGCGCACCCGCCGCTCGACCGTCGCGACCGCCTCGCGTCCCCAGTCCTCGGTGAAGGGCGTGCTGCGGAAGACCGGTGGACGCCGGGTCACCCAGGTGGTGCGTGCCACCTCGGCCAGCTCCATCAGCAGCTGCACCGCCGAGGTGCCGCCGCCGACGACCACCACGTGCAGGCCGGCGAAGTCCGCGGCGCCCCGGTAGCCGGCGGTGTGCAACTGGCGGCCGAGGAAGGTCTCCTGGCCCGGGTAGTACGGCATAAAGGGCCGGTCCCAGGTACCCGTGGCATTGATCAGTGCCCGAGCCGACCACGTCCCGGCGCCGGTCTCGATCCGCAGCCGCCCGCCGTCCCCGCCGCGTACCGCCGTCACGTCGACCGGGCGGTGCACCCGCAGGTCGAACTCCCGCTCGTAGCGGGCGAAGTAGTCGCCCACCACCTCGGCCGACGGCCGGTCGGGGTCGGCGTCGCCCAAGGGCATGCCGGGCAGTTCGTGCACCCGGTGCGCCTTGCCGTAGGTGAGCGACGGCCAGCGGTACTGCCAGGCGCCGCCAGGGCCGGGGGAGTGGTCGAGCACGACGAAACCCGTGCCCGGGGCGAAGCCCGTGCGGCGCAGGAAATAGCCCGCCGACAGGCCGGCCTGGCCGGCGCCGACCACGGCGACCTCGACATCACGCACCGCATCGTTCATGCCTGTGCCAACGGTGGCGCCGGGGGAATGCTTCCCCGGCGGCGCTCAGCCGGCGCCGGCGGCCCGGGCAGGCTCGGCGGCCGGCATCCGCGGCTCCGAGGCCCAGCGGCGCAGCCGTGCGACCCGCTCCGCGGCCTCCTCCAGCCGCCACTGCGGCAGGTCGCCGTCGGCCACCGCGCGGGCCGCGGCGGCGTGGATCGCGTCCCGCACCCCCGCGCCGCTCGACGGTCCGAGCCGCACCAGGTCGACGCCGGCGATCCAGGCCAGCACCGCGGCGCCGGGTACGCCCCAGCCGTCGACGATCGCGGGTGCGTCGAGCGTGTCGCTCAGGACGACGCCGCCGTATCCCAGCTCGCCCCGCAGGACCCCGGTCACCGCCCGGGTGCTGAGCATGGCGGGCAGTTGCTCGTCGCCCGGCACCGGGGCGTGGCCTGCGGTGATCGCCCGTACGCCCGCGGCGGCGCCCTCGGCGAACGGCCGGAGGCTGCCCGCGGCCGTGAAGGGGCCGAGCGCGGCGGCCACACCGTGCGTCTGCAGGTCGGTGACGAAGACGCGGGTCTCGTCGGCGCGAAGTCCTGGGCGGACGGCCAGGTGGAGGTTCGCGCCCGCCGCGACGAGATCGGCCGCCGCGGCGCTGCCGCCGCCGGCCCGGTCCGGGTCCCGCACACCCGGGAGCCCGGCGAGTGCGTCGGGCAGTGCAGCCCGCAGCGCTTCGGTCGTCGCCCGCGCCGCCGGACCCTGTCCGTCCACGGCCGCGCCCGGCGTGCCGCTCTCCAGGCCGCGCAGAATCCATTCGGGCAGCCGTTCGTGCCGCCCGCGCACGGTGGGCAGCAGGCACGAGTCGACCAGCGCGGTGAGCCGGCGCAACGCGTTCACCCCCTCCGGGCTGCGGCAAGGACGGACGGCGTCCAGGCCCGCTGAATGGTACAGACCAATCCCGCCCCACGGCAATGCCCCCCGTGGGGGGCTGCCCTCCGACCGGGGACGCCCCCCCCGCAGAGGCGCAGAGAAGCGCGCGATCGGCCGAGCCCGGCCGCCGGGACCCATCGACGCGGGGAACCGCGCGACCAGCCGTGTCGCCGCGATACACAGGCGCGCCCCGGCGCAGGCAGCCTGTCCGCCACCCGGGCGCGGGCGCCGCAGGCAGCCGCCACGAGCAGAGGCGGCCCTTCAGGGGCCCGGGGCGGCGAAGACAGCCGGACGGGCATCAGGTGCCGCAGAGGGCAGCCCCGCAGAGGGCAGCCCCGCAGAGGGCAGCCCCTCAGAGGGCCGGGAATTGCGCGGCCGGCCACCGCGGCGCGGCAGCCGCGACGGCACCGCAAGTGGCACCCGCTCACATGCCCGGAGGAGAATGGCTGCATGGCCGACCACTACCGTTCGCGCGTCATCGACGTCTCCACCGGGTCGGTGGAGTCCGTGTACGACCTCACCGCCGACTGCGAGGCCTTCCTCCGGGAGGAGGCCCGCGGGGGCGACGGACTGCTGAACGTCTTCGTGCCGCACGCGACCGCCGGGGTCGCCGTCATCGAGACGGGTGCGGGCAGCGACGACGATCTGCTGGCCGCCCTGCGGGAGTTGCTGCCCGCCGACGACCGGTGGCGGCACCGGCACGGCAGCCCCGGGCACGGCCGCGACCATGTGCTGCCCGCGCTCGTACCACCGCACGCCACGCTGCCGGTGGTCGGCGGAAAGCTGGAGCTGGGGACATGGCAGTCCGTGGTGATGGTGGACACCAACCGGGACAACCCGCGCCGCCAGGTGCGGCTGAGCTTCCTCGGCTGACCGCGCCGCCCGGCGGGGACGGTCGGCACCGGGGCGGTCGGCCGCAGCCGACCGCGGGATCTCGCGGCAGGCCCTACAGGCGCGAGGTGCGGCTGACTTTCTCGGCTGACCGCGCCGCCCCGCGGGGACGGTCGGCAGCGGGATTGGCCGGCCGCTGCCGACCGTACGTCTGGCGGCAGGCCGGAGACGCGTCTGCGTCCCGATGGTCGCGCGCAACCGCCGCCGGCCGTAGAGCCGGCGGCGGCCATCGCCGAATCCGCCGACTGGCGCCGGCCCTATCCCGTGGACAGGAAGTCCGCCAGGTCGTATCCGACCGGCTCCTCCAGCTGGGCGTACGTGCACTGCCCGGGTTCGCGGTCCGGGCGCCAGCGGCGGAATTGCGCGGTGTGCCGGAAGCGGTCGCCCTGCATGTGGTCGTAGGCGACCTCGACGACCCGCTCAGGGCGCAGCGGCAGCCAGGACAGATCCTTCTTGCCGGTCCACCGGCTGGGGGCGCCGGGCAGCCGGCCGGCGGCCTGGGCCTCCTCGCTCGCCCACTCCTGCCAGGGGTGGCCGGCAACCGAGTCCATCCGCAGCGGGGCCAGCTCCTCCATCAGTTCGGCGCGGCGCCGCATCGGGAAGGACGCGCACACGCCGACGTGCTGGAGGCGCCCTTCGCCGTCGTGGAGGCCGAGCAGCAGGGACCCCACCACCGGCCCGCTCTTGTGCAGCCGCAGCCCCGCGACGACGCAGTCGGCGGTGCGCTCGTGCTTGACCTTCACCAGGACGCGTTCGCCCGGCCGGTACGCCAGGTGCGGGGGTTTGGCGACGACCCCGTCGAGACCCGCGCCCTCGAAGCGGTCGAACCAGTCCTCGGCGAGCGCCGGATCGTCCGTGGCGGGCGCGATGAAGACCGGCGCGGTCGCTTCCTCCAGCGCTGCCGTGAGCGCCGCCCTGCGGTCCCGCTGCGGCTCCGCCATGAGCGAGGTGTCGCCGAGCGCGAGCAGGTCGAAGGCGATGAAGCTCGCGGGCGTCACCTCCGCCAGATGCCGCACCCGGGAGTCGGCGGGATGGATCCGCTCCAGCAGCGCGTCGAAGTCCAGCCGCCCGCCCCGCGTGATGACGATCTCGCCGTCGAGCACGCAGCGCGGCGGGATCCGGGTCCGCAGCGCCTCCACGACCTCGGGGAAGTAGCGGGTGAGCGGCTTGGCGGAGCGGCTGCCCAGCTCGATCTCGCCACCGTCGCGGAAGACGATCGCGCGGAAGCCGTCCCATTTGGCCTCGTACTGCATGCCGGACGGGATGGCCTTCGCGGCCTTGGCCAGCATCGGCTGCACAGGGGGCATCACCGGCAAGTCCATGCCCCGATTGTGCGCGCCGCCGCCGCACGGGGCGCGTCGGCGGGCCGCGCACAAGGCGCGCCCGCGGACCGCCCGGCCTAGCGTGGGGGGCATGGCAGACACGCTGGAGCTGACCGTCGGCGACCGCACCGTACGGGTGTCGCATCCGGAGAAGGTCTACTTCCCGCAGCGCGGCCTGACCAAGGCCGACCTGGTGCGCTACTACTTGAGCGTCGGCGACGGCATCCTGCGGGCGCTCAGGAACCGGCCCACCACCCTGGAGCGCTACATCAGCGGGGTCGAGGGCGACTCGTTCTTCCAGAAGCGCGCGCCGAAGAATCTGCCCGACTGGATCCCGACCGGTCGGATCGCCTTCCCCAGCGGCCGCTACGCCGACGAGATCTGCCCGACGGAGACCGCCGCGGTGCTGTGGGCGGCGAATCTCGGCACCTTCACCTTCCACCCCTGGCCGGTCCGCCGCACCGACACCGAGCACCCGGACGAGCTGCGCATCGACCTCGACCCCCAGCCGGGGACCGACTTCTCCGACGCCGTGCGCGCCGCGCAGGAGCTGCGGGACGTCCTCGACGGCCTGGGGCTGACGGGCTGGCCGAAGACCTCGGGCGGGCGCGGCCTGCACGTCTTCGTGCCGATCGCGCCCGAGTGGACCTTCACCCAGGTGCGCCGTTCGGCCATCGCGGTGGCCCGCGAGCTGGAGCGGCGCGCACCGGAGCGGGTCACCACGGCCTGGTGGAAGGAGGAGCGCGGCGCGAAGATCTTCGTGGACTACAACCAGACCGCGCGCGACCGGACGATCGCCAGCGCCTATTCTGTACGCCCCTTCCCGCACGCGCCGGTGTCGGCGCCGCTGCGCTGGGACGAGCTGGCCGAGGTGGCGCCCACCGACTTCGACCTGGTCACAATGCCGGCCAGATACGCGGAAGTCGGCGACCTGCACGCCGACATGGACGAGCACGCCTTCCGGCTCGACGCGGCCCTCGACCTGGCCGACCGCGACGAGCGCGAGCACGGCCTCACCGATCTGCCGTACCCGCCGGAGCACCCGAAGATGAAGGGCGAGCCCAGGCGGGTCCAGCCGAGCCGGGCGCGGAAGACCGGCGAGGACTGAGCCCGGCGGAGCAGAGCTTCAGCCGAAGGTCTCGACGTATTCCTCCGGCGGCCCCAGTTCCGGCCGGTCGCGCAGCTCGATCCGGTCGCCGAAGCGTTCGAGTTCCAGCACCGTGACGGTGTTGCGGCCCGGAGTCAGCAGCGGCGCCGGCACGTAGAGGGTCAGTTGCGGGCCGATCTCCCAGTGGCGGCCGAGCAGCGTCCCGTTGACCCAGACGAAGCCCTTGCCGAAGCCCGGCAGCGCCAGGAAGGTGTCGGCGGGGGTGTCGAGGTCGAGCCGCGCGGTCGCGAAGCCGCAGCTGCCCGACGGCGGCGCCGCGGCCGGGGCGCGGGCCACGTGGTCCCGCGACCATTCGTCGAGCGGCAGCCCGTGCACCGTCCAGGTGTGGACCAGGCGCGGCCCGATCCGCACACCGCCCAGGATGCCCTTGCCCTGGCCGAGCAGCGGGCCGTAGTTGATCCGGCCCTGGTTCTCCACCAGCAGGTCGAGCCGGACCCGCTGCCCGGTGCCGGTCAGCGGCAGGCTGCCGGTCTCCCGGTCGAGCACGCCGAGCGGCGCACCGTCGGCGAAGACCTGGGCGCGGTCGTGCAGCCCGTGCACCGCGAGGTCGTGCGTGCCCGCGGGCACCAGGGGGCGCGCCCGGTAGAGCAGCAGGCCCGACGGCTGGCCCAGTTCCTCGAAGCTCGGCGGGTGCGGCCAGTCGGCGGCGGGCGCCAGCGCGGCCAGCCCGTCGAGCAGGCCCGCGCCCGGGACCGGCCGGAGTGCACGGGGCGCCAGCAGCGGCGGATCGGCGGGCAACGGGCGGGGTGCGGTGCCGGTCGCCGCGAGCAGCAGCTCGCGGATCCGGAAGAACTTCGGGCTCAGGGCGCCGTTCTCGGCGACCGGGGCGTCGGAGTCGTAGCTGGTCACGGTGGGCTGGAGCCGGGTGCCGTCGTGGTTGGCGCCGGAGCCGAGACCGAAGTTGGTGCCGCCGTGCGCCATGTAGACGCTCACCGAGCCGCCGGCGTCCAGAATGCCGGCGAGCGTGCTGCCCGCGCTGTCCACCGACCGTATGTGGTGCGGCTCGCCCCAGTGGTCGAACCAGCCGTTCCAGAACTCGGCGCACATGAACGGCTCCCCGGCCCGCCGCGCCCGCAGCAGCCCGGCCGCGGCCTCCGGACCAGAACCGAAGGTCGCCGTGGCCAGGGTGCCGGGCAGACTGCCGCCGTCCTGCATCAGCGCGGTCGGTCCGTCGGCGGTGTAGAGCAGTTCGCCGACGCCCCGCGCGGTCAGCGCGTCGCGCAGCCACTCCAGATGGCCGCGGTCGTCGCCGTAGCTGCCGTACTCGTTCTCCACCTGCACCGCGACCACCGGCCCGCCGAACGCCGCCTGGGCCGCGGTGATCTGCGGCATCAGTGTGTCGAACCAGCGGGCCACCTCGTCGAGGTAGGGGCGGTACGACGAGCGCGGGCGCATTCCCGGCAGGCCCGTCAGCCAGGCGGGCAGCCCGCCGTTGTCCCACTCCGCGCAGATGTACGGACCCGGGCGGACGATCACATCGAGGCCGGCGTCCTGCGCGAGGTCGAAGAAGCGCCCGAGGTCGCGCCCGCCGTCGAAGCGGAGCTGTCCCCGGCGCCGTTCGTGGACATTCCACGCGACGTAGGTGTCCACGGTGTTCAGGCCCATGGCCGCCAGGCGCTCCAGACGGTCCGCCCATTGCGCCGGGTGGACCCGGAAGTAGTGCAGCGACCCGGCGAGGATCCGGTGCGGGCGTCCGTCGCGCAGCAGTTCGCCGTGCGGGTACGACAGCAGGGCCGACGAGGGAGGCGACGCAGTGTGCCGCGCCGGCGGCGTCCCGCCCATGGCGACTCCGCGGAACGACACCGACACCTTCCCGCCCGCTGATGGCTCCACCCTGACGACCTCCGATCCGCATCCGGCGTGAGCGGAACTCTGGCACACCGATGTTATCGATGCCAAGAGCCTTCTCACGAGTGCAGCCAGTTCACGGCGCTTGCACCTTTCATTCATGAGATCGCTATCATCGGAGATGGCAGTCGGACGGAAGGGGCCGGATGAAGCAGCGGGAAGGTGCCCGGCCGCCGGGAATGGCCGACGTGGCACGGGTCGCGGGCGTGTCCGCGCAGACCGTCTCCAGGGCGCTGGCCGGGCACCCGAATGTGCAGGACGCGACCCGGGCGAAGGTGCTCGCGGCCGTCGAGCAACTGGGGTACCGCAAGAACACCGCGGCCGGGACGCTGTCGTCGGGGCGCAGCCGCACCATCGGCGTGGTGACCCTCCAGACCGGCTTCTTCTCCCGCACCGCCCTGACCGTCGGTGTCGAACGCGCCGCCAGGGAAGCGGGTTACGCGGTGAGCACCGCGACCACCGCCTCCCTCGACCCGGCCTCGGTCGAGGACGCCCTGCTGCGGCTCGCCGACCAGCAGGTGGAGGGGGTCGTGCTGGCCGTGCCGCTGATCCGGGTCAGCCGCCGGATCGAGCAGCTGACCGCCGCGGTGCCCACCGTCGCCGTGGACGGCTCGCGCACCCCGGCCACCGACATCGTCGCCGTCGACCAGTCGGGGGCCGCCCGGCTGGCCGTCAACCATCTGCTGGACCTCGGCCATGCGACGGTCTGGCATGTGGCGGGACCCGGCGAATGGCTGGACGCGGCAAGCCGCTCCCGGGGCTGGCGGGCGGCCCTCGACGCCGCGGGCGCGTGGGCGCCGCCCGAGCTGGCGGGCGACTGGTCGCCGGACTCCGGCTACAGGGCCGGGCTGATCCTGGGCCGGATCTCCGAGGTCACCGCGGTCTTCGTGGCCAGCGACGAAATGGCGTTCGGGGTGATCCGCGCGCTGCGCGAACTGGGCCGCCGGGTGCCGGAGGACATCTCGGTGGTGGGCGTGGACGACATCGCGCTCGCCGCCTACTGCTCGCCGCCGCTGACCACCGTGGCGCAGCCCTTCGACCGGATGGGCGCACTCGCGGTGGCCCATCTGCTGCGCCATGTGGCGGAGCCGGCCGCCCCGCCCGCGCCGGTGTCGGTCGAGCCGGCCCTCGTCGTACGGTCGAGCACCGCGCCCGTGCGCGGGTCCTGAGCCGGCCTCCGTAGGAGAGCGGTCCGCCCGGAGCGCCATCGTGGCGGGAATCGTCACAAGGCTGTCCTTGCCGCCATCACGGGGCTGCCCGGCGCCCCGGGCGGCAGTCGCTCCGCGACGTACTCGACTGGGTCGCCGACCACCTCGCCGACGACCTCGGTGTGCCGGCGCTGGCGGCCAGGGCGGGCATGAGCGAACGCCACTTCACCCGGGTCTTCCGCGCCGAGACCGGCCGCTTACGTCGAGAGCGCCCGGGTGGAGGGCGCACGGCGGCTGCTGGAATCCACCGGCACCACCCTGGAGGCGGTGGCCCGCGCCTGCGGCTACGGCACCGTCGAGACGCTCCACCGCAGCTTCAAGCGCGCCGTCCAGGTCACCCCGGGCGAGTACCGCCGGCGTTTCGCACGGCACGCCGCCGTGCGCTGAGCCCGCCGGCCCGTACCGTCGCCCCGCGGAAGAGCCCCGGGCGCCCGTCCGGGCTGCCCGCACCCCGTTCCCGGCCAGGGCTCCCCCGGCCAGAGAGGCCATCGCCATGCGCATCGTCTTTCCGCTCTTCGACGGCGTCACCGCGCTCGACGTCGTCGGCCCCTACGAGGTCCTGCGGATGCTCCCGGACGCCGATGTCGTCTTCGCCGCCGCCGCGCCGGGACCGGTCACCGACGGGGCCGGACTGCTCGGCCTGACCGCCACCGCAGCCTTCGGCGACGTCACCGATGCCGACGTCCTGGTCGTCCCCGGCGGCCCTGGCGCCCGCGCGAACACCGGGAACGAGGCCCTGCTCGACTGGATCCGGCGGATCGACGCCACCACCGCCCGGACCACGTCGGTGTGCACCGGCTCGCTGCTGCTGGGCGCCGCAGGACTGCCCAAGGACCTCCTGGCGACCACCCACTTGGAGCGCCACCGCCCTCCTGGAGTCCTACGGCGCCACGTACACCCCGCAGCGCGTCGTGGAGCAGGGCAGGATCCTCACCGCCGCCGGGGTGTCGTCAGGAATCGACATGGCGCTGCGGCTCGTCGAGCTGATCGCCGGCCCGGTCGCGGCCCAGGCCTTCCAGCTGGCCATCGAGTACGATCCGCAGCCGCCGTTCGACGCCGGCTCGTACGCCAAGGCGCCGCAGGCCGCGAAGGACTACCTGGCGTCGCGCTGACCGCCGTCCGCCGGGTCGGCGCCGGGGCCGGGCTCCGGATCGGGCTCGGGGTCCGGGGTCAGCGACTCGACCAGCGGCAGGACCCGGTGCGGCACGCGTTCGCTCAGCGCTATCTCGGTGCGGATGCGGACCACACCGGTCAGCCGGCCGAGCCGCTGGATGATCCCCTCCAGATGCGCGTTGTCCCGTGCGACGACCCGGGTCAGCAGGTCACCGCCGCTGCCGGTGATCGAGAACGCCTCGACGATCTCGGGCACACCGGCGAGCGCGTCGGCCACGTCGTCCAGGTGGCCCCTGGCGACCTCGATCCGTACGAAGGCCAGGACCGGATGGCCCAGTGCCGCGGGGGACACCCGGGGGCCGGCCATGAGGATCACCCCGTCGCGCTCCAGCCGTTCCAGCCGGGCCTGCAGGGTGCCGCGGGCGACGCCCAGGATGCGGGCGTACTCGCGGACGCTCGTACGCGGCCGGTCGAGCAGCAGCCGCAGTATGCGGGCGTCCAGGGCGTCGAAGGGCATGGGCCCGCGGTCTCCTTGTCGTCGGGATGTCATGATCACCGTACTGATGGCCCGGAGCGGACCGACTACTTTGAGCCATCACCGCAGCGAGCGGCCCCCCGCACCGCCCAACGGCCCCGGAAGGCGGCCGGTCCGGCGGGCCACTGGCGGCTCCGGGCGGCCCCGGGGGCGACGTACCGGACGTCAGGTACTACTCTCAGCCGCCGTACAGGCATCAGGCGGAAGAGGTACGGCAGTGGCCGGGCACGTTTACATCGGGTCGTTCACTTCGGCGGGCGGGCGCGGGCTCACCACGGCCGCCGTAGACCCGGACACGGGGGCGCTGACAGCGCTCGGGGACACCGCCGATGTGCCCAACCCGTCCTTCCTCACCGCGTCCCCCGACGGCAGGACGCTCTACACCGTCAGCGAGACCGAACCCGAGGGTGCCGCCGCCGCCTTCTCGCTCGCCGACCCGGCCGCCCCGAAACTGCTCGGCGCCCCGGTGGCCGTGCGCGGCGGGTCCCCCACGCACCTGACCGTCCACCAGGGCCACCTGCTGACGGCCAACTACGCGGAGCCCGGCAGCGTCAGCGTGCTCGCGATCGAGGACGACGGCAGCCTCGGCGGGCTGCGCTCGGTGCTGGAGCACGAGGGCGACGGGCCGAACCAGGAACGCCAGCACGGGCCGCACGCGCACGCGGTGCTGTCCGACCCGACCGGGCGCTGGGCGGTCAGCGTGGACCTGGGCACCGACTCGGTCAGGGTCTGCGAACTCGACCCGGCCAGCGGGGAGCTGGAGATCGAGCGGGAGCTGGGCCTGCGCTCCGGCATCGGCCCGCGCCATCTGACGTTCCACCCGGCCGGCGGCCACGCCTATGTGATGAACGAGCTGGACTCCGTCGTCACCGCCTGCAGCTGGGACCCCGAGCGCGGCAGCCTGCGCCCGCTGGCCGAGACCAGGGTGCTGCCGGACGGCGCCGAAGGCGAGAACTACCCCTCTGAGCTGGTCATCTCGCACGACGGCCGGTTCGCGTGGGCGGCCAACCGCGGCCACAACAGCATCGCGGTGCTCGGCCTGGACGAGACCGGCGAGCGCCTGGAGCTGCTGGACACCGTCGGCTGCGGCGGCGACTGGCCGCGGCACCTGACCCTCGACCCGTCCGGCACCCGGCTGTACGCGGCCAACGAGCGCTCAGGCGACGTCACCTGGTTCGACGTCGACCCGGGCACCGGCATTCCCAAGCAGGCCGGTTCGCTCGATGTGCCGGCCGCGTCCTGCGTGCTCTTCGTCTGACACCTGCCGGACATCCGGCATTCGGCCGACATCCGCGGGCGGCACAGACTGCGACGGGCGACGCCTTGTGGAGGGTGCCGCCCGTGCCTCGCCGTCCCGTGCCCGCCGGACCGCCGTTCAGTGGATCGGCGCGCCCTGCGGCTGCTGCATCGCGAGGCCGAGCGCGGCCGCGTACTGCGTGACCACCAGCTTGCCGACCGCCGGGTAGGGGCCGAGCGCGTCGGCGCCCGAGCAGCCCGCCTCCGCCGCCGCGGTGTGCAGCAGCTGCGGGGCGATCTCCGGGCCGATCAGGCAGGGCGCGAGCGCCAGCGTGCCGGACCCGGAGGAACGCAGCTGGTCCGCGGCCCGCGCGATGGCGCCGTCCTCGTCCAGCGCCGCCGCGAGCACCGGCACCGCGAGCCTGGCGGCCAGCAGCAGCCCGGTCACCCCCGCGGCCTGCGCCGCCTCCTCGCCGCCCACCGTGGCCAGAATGATGCCGTCGGCCGCCGTCGCGACCGTGAACAGCCGGGCCCGGTCGGCGCGGGCCAGGCCCGCCTCCGACAGGCGGACGTGCAGCGCCTCGGCGAGCAGCGGGTGCGGCCCCAGCACCTCGGTCAGCTCGACCTGGGCCTTGCTGTCGGCGACGGCCTGCCGGATCCGGCGCAGCACCGACGCCTCGGGACCGGCCAGCAGCGGGACCACCACCGCGGTGGTGTCCTCGCCCGTGCGCTCCGCCGCGACCTGGTCGAGCACGCTGCGCAGCGACGGGAATTCGCCGTCGTGGTCGCCCTCGCCGTCCACGAAGCCGATCCGCGGGTCGAGCCCCGACAGCTCGGAGCGGGCGATGCTGACGACCTCCTCGGCCAGGCTCAGCACCGCGGCGGACGGCGTGCCGGGAACGGCGAGGACAAGCACCGGCGCGCCCTCGGGCGCGGCCAGCGCCTCCGGCCGGCGGTGGCGTCCGGTCTGGCGCGGGCGCGGCATGCGAACGGGAAGGCCGGAGGCGGGGCTGCCTGTGGTAGTGCTCATGCCGACGCATGCTAACGCCTTGCGGCGTCCTGATGTTCAGCCGGGTACGAGACAGGCCAGACCTGTCCAGAACTGTCCGTTTCCCTGGTCACGTCCGGTCACACCGCCATCATCGTATGCGTCTGAGCAGCGGCTATCGTCGTACGACGTGCAGCATCGCACCGTCGCAGGGCAGTGTCAGCGCGTCATCGCGCAGCGCCCGCGCGATCAGCAGGGCGCCGTCCAGCGGATCGCCCGCCGCGGGCACCAGGACCGCGTCGGGCAGCAGCCGCCCGGCCTGGTCGCGCAGCGGCCCGAGCAGCGGCTCGCCCATCCTGAACAGCCCGCCGGTCAGACCCACCTCGATCGCGCCTGACTTCTCCGGCCGGGCGGCGGCGGCCGACTCCAGGATGTGTTCCGCCGCCCGGCGCAGGATCTCCGAGGCCACCGGGTCCAGCGCCGCACAGCGCGCCACGTCGGGCGCGAAGGACGCCAGGACGGCGGGCCGGTCGGTGCGCGGGTAGAGCTGCCCCGGCATGGACCCTGCCGGGCCGAACCGGTCCTGCGCGCAGGCCAGCAGCGCGGCCGAGCCGCCCGCCCGGCCGTCGTAGGCGCGCATCGCCGCTTCCAGGCCGGCCCGGCCGATCCAGGCGCCGCCGCCCGCGTCGCCCAGCAGATGGCCCCAGCCGTCGGCGCGCCGCCAGCTGTCGCCCGTGGTGCCCAGCGCGATCAGGCCGGTGCCCGCCGCGACCACGACACCCGGGCGCAGCCCCAGGGCGCCCGCGTAGGCGGTGACGGCGTCACCTGCCAGCGCCAGCGCCCGCACCCCGAAGGCGTCCTCCAGCGCCGCGGGCAGCGCCGCGCGCAGGTCGTCACCGAGCGTCGCCATGCCGGCCGCGCCGACGCAGGCCGCGGCGATCGACCCGCCGGCCGCCTCGCGCAGCAGGCCGGCCGCGTGCGGCAGCACCCGTTCCAGCAGGCTCGCCGCGTCGATGCCGCGCTCGCCGGTCGCCACCGGGCGGTCGTCGGTGACCGCGTCCGGACCCCCGGACCCGTCGGCACGGGTGAGGGCCACGCGTACCCCTGAGCCGCCCGAGTCGACGCCGAGCACCCAGTGCCTCACGCCCGGCACGCGGTCAGCCGAGTCCGCGGGAGTCCTGCTTGAGGGCGGTGTCCACGGTCAGCGCGGAGGCCACGACCATGCTCAGCAGCGGATCGGCGAGCTGCCGGTGGATCTGCAGCACGTAGTTGTCCGCCGTGGTGAACATCGTCTTGGCCAGGCCCTCCCAGGTCTTGGTGATCCGGGCGATCTCGGTGTCGGTGTGGTCGACGATGGCGAAATTCCAGGCGCGCCAGTTCTCCGCCTTGATCGCGCCGATCTGCTGGCCGTTGTACATGAAGCCGAATTTGATCTTGCCGAAAGCGTTCTGCTGGACGATCTCGCCGAGCGGCTCACCGTTCGCCCGGTGCACCAGCACCTTGGACTTGATGAACTTCGCCGGCCGGGTCAGCACCAGGTGCGGCTGTCCCTGGGCATCCCTGACCTCCAGCTTGTGGGTCAGGAACTGGTCGACGCTGGAGACGAAGCGCAGCACCTTCTTCGCGGTGCTCTGCCCGACCTCGACGACCGACCCCAGGGTGCGGCCCTGCTGGTCGAAGACGCTGTACTCGTTGACCAGCTCGATCAGCTTGGCCTTCTGGTTCACCACCAGGA
Organism: Streptomyces sp. IBSBF 2435; assembly: GCF_036815005.1. NCBI lineage: Bacteria > Bacillati > Actinomycetota > Actinomycetes > Kitasatosporales > Streptomycetaceae > Streptomyces > Streptomyces sp. IBSBF 2435. The sequence continues at coordinate 16,511 of NZ_JAJSYW010000120.1, forward strand.
CCGGCTCGGTGAACAGGGTGCCGCCGCCGTACGCCGTCGGTGAGACGCCCGCCTGGTGCTGCACCTGCTGCTGCACCTTCGACGGGTCCGGGGTCCGGCTGACATTGAGCTCCCAGGCGCTGCCGCCCCCGTCCTGGCCCTTCGGCTGCTGGTGGGGCACCTGACCGGGGTTGGTGTGCTCGGTCCACTGGGTGCCGTCCCAGTAGCGGAGCAGGTTCGGAGTGCCTTGCGGGTCCGCGTACCAGCCCGCCGGCGTATTCGAATGCGTGGTCACCCGGGCAGCGTACCGTCAAGGGCCGGTCAAGGAAGGTCCTGTTTCGCTCGGTCCCCGCGGGTGTCCGGCGCCGTCCGGCGGGCGCTCCCGCACGGTCGTGGACCGGCTTCATGGGCCAGTAGAGTGATCCGCCGTGGCAGCAAGAGAGTTGAGCGAACTTGTCGAGCCCGGATGGGCGGAGGCACTGCGTCCGGTGGCCGGGCGGATCGCGGCGATGGGCGACTTCCTGCGGGCGGAGATCGCGGCCGGCCGCACCTATCTGCCGGCCGGTGCGCATGTGCTCCGCGCGTTCCAGCAGCCCTTCGACGAGGTGCGGGTGCTGATCGTGGGACAGGATCCGTATCCGACCCCGGGAATGGCCATCGGGCTCAGTTTCGCGGTCGCGCCCGAGGTGCGTCAGCTGCCGGGCAGCCTGGAGAACATCTTCCGCGAGCTGGGTACGGACCTCGGCCTGCCGCGGCCGTCCAACGGTGACCTCACTCCGTGGACCCGGCAGGGTGTGCTGCTGCTGAACCGGGCGCTGACCACCGCCCCGCGCAAGCCCGCCGCGCACCGCGGCAAGGGCTGGGAAGAGGTCACCGAGCAGGCGATCCGCGCGCTGGCCGCCCGGGGCAAGCCGCTGGTGTCGGTGCTGTGGGGGCGCGACGCCCGCAATCTGCGCCCCTCCCTCGAGGGCTATCCGGCGATCGAGTCGGCGCACCCGTCGCCGATGTCGGCGGACCGCGGCTTCTTCGGCTCGCGTCCGTTCAGCCGCGCCAACGACCTGCTGATCCGCCAGGGTGCCCAGCCGGTGGACTGGCGCCTCCCTTAGCGCCTGCCGTCCGGGGTGCCGGCGGGCCGCCGGCGCGACCGCCGCGGCCGGTGTCGTCGTGCCGGCCGCGATCCCGCCGCGGTGGGCGGGGCCGGCCGCCTTCGTCCTCGTCGCGATGCTGCGCGGGTGACACACTGTCAGCGGTGCGCCGGTGTGACCGACATCACACAACCCGTCCCCTGTCGTCGGCGAACGGCCGCACCATATGCGTCGCCTCAGCTCAGCGGCGTCGGCGCGGTACGCGCCACCGCGGGCCGGCGGCCTCCGGCCGCGGGGTCGTAGTCCTCGGCGCCCGGCGGCGGCGCGCCCGCCTCCCAGGCCAGGCCGTAGCGGTGGAACAGCTCGGCACGCAGCCGGTGCACCGGCATCGGCGCCCCCGGCAGCAGCATGGCTACCGACGCACCCATCAGCAGTGCCCGCAGCAGCCGGTACTCCTCCTCGGGGTCGGCCGCGCCCCAGCCGGCCACCGTGTCGCGCAGCAGCTGTGCGAGCCGCTGCTGCTCGGGGCACTGGATGAAGCCCTCCTCCTGGAGGATCGAGGCCATGTGGGTGCGCATCAGCATGGTGTGACCCGTGCTCATGCCGAGCATCGCGTCGATGGCCCTGGCCAGCCGCTCCTGCCCGTCGTCGGTCCGCGGTTCGCGCTCCAGGGCGGCGGCCAGCTCGCCGGCCATCAGCCGGTGCACGGCCGACTGCAGCAGCGCCCGCTTCCCGGAGAAGTAGTACGACACCAGGCCCCTGGCCGACCCGGCGCGCTGCGTGATGTCGGCCAGCGTGGTGGCCTCGTAACCGCGCTCCTCGATCAGCTCGACCGTGGCTTGCAGCAGCCGTTCCCGGGAACGCCTGCGCATCGCTTCATTGACCGAAGCGCTCCGAGGGGACATGCTTTACTCCTGCGTTGACTGGCTCCGGGCCAATATACTCAGCGCACCCCGCCGGGCCAGTGGCCCGTACGGGTAACGGGGGCGGGCGCCGGTCACACCAGCAGGTCGAGCACACCGCGCAGTCCGTCCGGCCTGCGGTCGGCGGGCAGATGGTCCACGAAGTGCACCGGGCAGCCCAGCACGGCGGCGCCGCCGTCTGCCCTGCGGTCGTCGCCCACCATCACCGTCTCCCGCGGTGACAGCCCCAGGGTCTCGCAGGCCGCGAGGAAGATCGCCGGATCGGGCTTCTGCCGGCCGACTTCGAAGCTCAGCACAAAGGCGTCGACCAGGTGGCCGAGCCCGTGCGCGGCGAAGACGGGCCGCGGGTCCCAGCCGATGTTGCTGACCACCGCCACCCGCACCCCCCGCGCCCGCAGCTCCGCCAGCACCTCGGCGGCGTCCGGGTACGGCTGCCACGCCGCCGGGGCCATGTGCCGGTCGTAGAGCAGGTCGTGGACGTCCCAGGGCAGGCCGATGGCGCGCGACCGCGCCGTGTACGCCCGCCGGTGCAGCTCCGCGCTGAGGTCGCGCCGCGCCCAGTCGGGGTCAGCGGTTTCCGGCTGCCACGCGGTGGGCGTCCCGCCGGGCTGGGCGCCCGACCGCTCCAACTGCACGGCCCAGTGGGCGATCTCGTCGTCGGGCGCGTCGATGCCCGCCGCCTCCAGGGTCCCGCGCAGCCAGTTCCCGCAGGGCTCGATGCGGAAGACGGTGCCGGAGAAGTCGAACATGCAGCCTGTGGCCTTCATCGCCTCGCCTGTTCACGTCGGGAACCGGCCCGCCGTTCACGGCCTGCGAGCCGGGTGGGGTGTCCTGCGTACGACCGGCGTCGGCCGGATCACCAGGTCAGTGCGCCCAGGCCGGGGCCGAAGGCGATCAGCAGCGGCACCGCGGGCACCAGCAGCGCGCAGGCGCTCATCCGCACCCGGCGGGCCAGCGGCAGCCGGGGCGCCGGGTCGAGCAGCCGGTGCACCCGGCCGGGGAGCGCGGCCAGCGGGGTGGGCGCGGGGCCGAACACACCGCGCTCCTCGTTGAGTTCGACCAGCGCCAGGGCGGTGGTGAGCCGGCCGAAGCGGCGCGAGGCGGTGTCGTCCGCGGCCAGTTCGACCAGGTGGTGCACCTGGTCGCGGAAGGCGGCGAAGATCGGCACCTGCGGGAAGCCGCCGGCCAGCGCCCCCGAGCAGTGCAGCAGCACGTCGTGCCTGGCCCGCATGTGCCCCTGCTCGTGCGCGAGCACCGCGTCGAGCTGGCGGCCCTTGAGGCGGCCGAGCGCCGCGGTGGTGATCACCAGCTGCGGTTCCGCCCCCGACAGCCACCAGGCGTCGGACCTCGGGTCCTCCAGTACGACCAGGCGTTCGCCCGCGGGCACCTCCTCGCCCGGCAGCCGCGGCGAGCGCACCCGCAGCTCGGCCCGGCGCCGGCGGCGCCTGCCGCGGGCGCCGCGCACCTCGCGGGTGAGCATCGCCGCCGTCCACAGGCCGCCCAGCGCGAGCATGACCGCCAGCGCGCCCGCGCCCCGGCCGTAGTCGGACAGCCCGTACGCGTCGACCACGCCGTGCGGCGCGAAGGCGAACACATGGCCGCGTACCGCCGTCCACGCGGCTGAGGCGGTGAGTGCCAGCGACGACAGGCAGCACAGCAGCACGGCGGCGACCACGCATTGCCAGACCCACAGGGCCAGCACCGGTTCGCGTTCCGGCCAGTCGGCACGGGACAGCAGTCGCGGCGCCATCGCCGCCGTCAGTGCGCCCAGGATCAGCAGCACGAACGGGACCGTCATGACGATCACCCTAGGAGCGCGCGATGTGCGGCGGGGGCAGCCCGCACCCGATGTGACGCATCACTCACAGGAAGCCGTCGGACACCGGCGCCGCAAGGGCCGCGGAGCGACAGCCGCCGCCGGGGCGCACGCGGTACGGCGGTGCCGCGATCCGGCCGTCACGCCGCCGCCACGGGTGCGGCGGCGCGGTCACAGCGTCAGCAGCATCGCGAACATCGCCAGCGCCATCGCCACCCGGCACGCCGCCGCCACCTCGGGGGCGTGCCGCACCCGTATCGCGCCGCCCGGCGCCATGTGCGGAGGCGCTGCCGGCATCGCCAGCCGTGGGCCCGCGCGCAGCACATAGCCGGCGAAGTACGCCAGCAGCAGCCCGGTCAGCAGCGGGGTGCCCGCGCTGGTGTGTTCCGCGTGGCCGGTGTGCGCGGAGCCTGCGCCCGCCATAGCCGCCGACATGTAGACCATCGCCCCGGCGCACAAGGAGTGGTGCATCCGGTGGGACGCCCGGCGCAGGGACGGGCGCAGGGCGTATACCGCGGCGGCGGCGAAGACGGCCACGAGCGTCACGGCGCTCCAGCGCGGCGGGTCGAAGACCGACAGCGGGACGGCCATCACCGCCATCCCCGCCCCCAGCAGCGCCTCGTCCCGCCCTTCGCGGCGCAGCACGCACGAGACCGCCGCGGCGGCGCTGAGCGCCACGAGCAGCCAGGCCACCAACGGCGGTCCGTGCATCGCCCCTCCCCCCTCGGGCTCGCGGGCCACCCCGTGCGCGGCGGCGGCCCGTGAGGACTCTGCCCGGTGGCGGCGGCGCGCACCCAAGCGCACGGAGGTGGACGGGGGAGCGAATCGCCCCCGCACGCGCCGCCCCCGCA
>NZ_JAJSYW010000121.1:0-21090 GCF_036815005.1 Streptomyces sp. IBSBF 2435
CCCCCCGGGCCAGTCGCCTTGCCGCGCCCCCACGCCAGAGGACACCCCGCCAGGGGCGCGGGGAACTGCGCGGGGAACCACGACGCGCCGCAAGTGCGGGGCCACCGCAAGCGGCACCCCCTGAGGCGGCCCCCCCGGAGGAATGCGTGGGGAACACCCCCGCCACGACGGCACCGTCGAGAAGGCCTCGGGCGGCCCCCGCGAACCCCCAGCGGCGCGTCAGGGCACGACGGCGCCCCGCCGTAAAACCGGCGGGCGCGCCGCAGGCGTTACGGTGAGGAGGTGAGCGAGCGCAGCGCCGTCGTGGTGATCGTCGGGGCCGGAATGGCCGGAGTGCAGACCGCCGTGGCCCTGCGGGAACAGGGCTGGCGAGAGGGCATCACGCTGCTCGGCGACGAGCCGCACGCCCCGTACGACCGCCCGCCGCTGTCGAAGGCGGTCCTCCTGGGCTCGGCGGACAGCGCCCAGCTCGACATCCGCTTCGACGTGGACTTCGACGCCCTCGACGTCGACCTGCGGCTCGGCGTGCGCGCCCAGGCGCTCCGCACGGCGGACCGCCAGGTGGTCACGGACGCGGGCCCGCTCCCGTACGACCACCTGGTGCTGGCCACCGGCGCGTATCCGGTCGCGCTGCCGGGGAGCGCGGGCCTGCCCGGCGTGCACCTGCTGCGGACGCTGGACGACGCTGCCGGGCTGCGGCCGGTGCTGGACGCGAAGCAGCAGGTCGTGGTGGTCGGCGCCGGCTGGATCGGCGCGGAATTCGCGACCGCCGCCCGGCAGGCCGGCTGCGAGGTGACCGTGGTGGAGGCGGCCGACCGGCCGCTGGCCGGCGTGCTGCCCGCGGCGATCACCGCTCACATGCGGGCCTGGTACGAGGAGGCCGGTGTCGAGCTGCGCACCGGCGCCCTGGTGTCCGGGGTGGAGCCCGACGCGGTGGTGCTCGCGGACGGCAGTCTGCTGCCGGCCGCCGCCATCGTCGTGGGGATCGGCGCGCGGCCCGCGACGGGCTGGCTCGGCGGCTCCGGCGTGAAGCTGGGCGAGGACGGCTCGGTCCTGGCCGACGACCGGCTGCGTACGACCGCTCCCGGCGTCCTGGCGGTCGGCGACTGCGCGTCCTTCCCCTCGGCCCGTTACGGCGAGCGGCTGCTGATCCACCACTGGGACAACGCCCTGCACGGCCCGCGGACGGCCGCGGCCAATGTGCTGGGCGGGGACACCCGCTACGACCCGGTGCCGTACTTCTGGTCCGAGCAGTTCGGGCGGTTCGTGCAGTACGCCGGGCACCACACCGACGCCGACACCCTGCTGATGCGCGGCGACCCGTCCACCGCGTCCTGGTCGGTGTGCTGGCTGCGCGGCGACCGGCTGGCCGCGGTGCTCGCCGTGGACAGGCCGCGGGATCTCGCGCAGGCCCGCAAACTGATCGCCCGTTCCGCGACGGTGGACCCGGTGACGGCCGCGGACCCGGCGGTGCCGCTGACGTCGGCGGCCCGCTGAGCGGCACCGCGGACGGGGCTCGGCGGCGCCGCCCGGACGGCGGCACTCTGCAGCGGTTGTCGGCGGCAGGTGGCAGGCTTGTTCCGTGACAGTTTTCTCGTCGGTTGACGCACACATTGACGCACTCGTTCCCTCGTGGCTCACGCTGCCCGATGTCGCCGAGCGCCTGGGGCTCGACATCACCCGGATCCGGCCGCTCATCAAGGAGGGCCAGCTCATCGCGGTCCGCCGCGGTGAGAACAGGGTGCTGATGGTGCCGAGCGACTTCATCGGTGACGGGAAGATCATCAAGGGCCTGTCCGGCACGCTCACCGTCCTCAAGGACGACGGGTTCTCGGACGCGGAGGCCCTGGAGTGGCTCTTCACCGCCGACGACACCCTGCCCGGCACCCCCGCCCAGGCGCTGCGCGAGAATCGCGGGACCGAGGTGAAGCGCCGCGCGCAGGCGCTCGCCGTGTAGCCCGCGGCGGCAGCGCCCGCCGCACGCCCCGGGGGAGCCGCCCGTATGACCAGCAGCAGCACCGCACGTGAGCGGTTGGCGGACGCCCGGCTGTATCTGTGCACCGACGCCAGGAGCGGGCGCGGCGACCTCGCGGACTTCGCGGACGCCGCGCTCGGCGGCGGGGTGGACGTCATCCAGCTGCGGCACAAGGGCATCGAGGCCCGTGAGGAGCTGGCGGCGCTCGCGGTGCTGGCGGACGCGTGCCGGCGGCACGGCAGGCTGCTGGCGGTCAACGACCGGGCTGATGTGGCGTACGCGGCCGGCGCCGACGTCCTGCACCTGGGGCAGGGCGATCTGCCGGTGCCGGCCGCGCGCGCCCTGCTCGGCGACCGGGTGGTCGTCGGCCGCTCCTGCCACGCCGAGGACGAGGCCGCGGCGGCCGCGGTGGAGGCGGGCGCCGACTACTTCTGCACCGGCCCGGTATGGCCCACCCCGACCAAGCCGGGCCGCCTGGCCCCCGGCCTCGATCTGGTGCGTTATGCCGCCGGGCTCGGCACGGACCGCCCGTGGTTCGCGATCGGCGGCATCGACGCGGGCAACGTCGGGCAGGTACTGGACGCCGGCGCCCGCCGCATCGTGGTGGTGCGGGCCGTCACCGAGGCCGCCGACCCCTATGCGGCGGCGAAGGAACTGGCGGCGGCGGTGCGCTCGTACAGCCCGTGAGCCGTGCGGGCCGCCTGCCGCCGGCGCCCGGGCCGTCTTCGGCGGGGCCGTCCGGCGGCACAGGCTGTCCACAGGGCGGACGGTGAACGGACGTAGCCGGGCATATTCGCCAGTACGGCTACGCACGGTTGCCGGGCACGGCTAACCTGCATACATGGCCCTGGGAACCCCGTCCACGAGACCCGACCGAGCAACCACCGTCCGGGAGCTGCTCGCGTCCGGCCACCAGTCGTACTCGTTCGAGTTCGGCGCGCCCAGGACGGAGAAGGGCGAGCGGACGCTGTGGGACGCCATCCGGCGGATCGAGGCGGTCCGCCCGACCTTCGTCTCGGTCACCTACGGCGCCGGCGGCTCGTCCCGCGAGGGCACCGTGCGGGCGACCGACCGGATCGTCTCGGACACCACGCTGACCCCGTGCGCCCACCTGACCGCGGTGAACCACTCGATCGCCGAGCTGCGCAACATCATCGGACAGTACGCCGACGCCGGGATCCGCAACATCCTCGCGGTGCGCGGCGACCCGCCGGGCGACCCGCTCGGCGAGTGGGTCCCGCATCCGCAGGGCCTGACCTACGCGGCGGAGCTGGTCTCGCTCATCAAGGAGTCGGGCGACTTCTGCGTGGGCGTCGCGGCCTTCACTGAGATGCACCCGCGCTCCACCGACCCGGCGGCCGACACCCGGTACTTCCTCGACAAGTGCCGGGCCGGCGCGGACTTCGCGATCACCCAGATGTTCTTCGACGCGGACGACTACCTGCGGCTGCGCGACCGGGTGGACGCGGCGGGCTGCCGTACCCCGATCATCCCCGAGGTGATGCCGGTCACCAACGTCCGGCAGATCGAGCGGTTCTCGCAGCTGGGCAACGCGCCCTTCCCGCCCGACCTGGCCGCCCGCATCCTCGCGGTGCAGGACGATCCGGCGGCGGTCCGGGCGATCGGCATCGAATTCACCACCGAGATGTGCCGCCGCCTGATGGCCGAGGACATTCCGGGGCTGCACTTCATTACTCTTAACCACTCCACCGCATCGCTGGAGATCTACGAGAATCTGGGACTGCACCAGCGGGCGTGACACGCGCTGCGGTTCCCAGGTGAGGAAGTGGGCACATGGGCTACTCGGTGCTCTACATCGCGTTCGGCATCGTCGCGCTGTGGCTGCTCGGCGAAGTGCTGCTCCAGTACAAGGCGCGGCTGCGCTGGCGGGTGCTGGCCTTCTGCGGCTTCCTCGGGGTGGTCGCCGGGGTCGCGATGGGCGCGGTCGTGGTGATCGTGCTGGGCGCGCTCACCTTCGGCGCCGGGCAGAGCCTCGTCACCCTGTCGTACAAGCGCGGCTTCTCCACCGGCTGGGCGCTGGGCGGCCGGCCCGGCTCCAGCCGCCGCCGCAAGGGCGGCGCCCGGCGGGCCGGACCTGTCCTGGAGGTCGGCCCGGTGGAGGAGGACGACCTCGCGGCGGCCGGCGCGGTCGGCGCCGAGCGGATCGCCGACCCCTCAGCCACCCGGGACGACGTCTACCAGCCGGTCCCGATGCACGAGGACAGCGGCGAATACCCGCTCTACGGCGGCCAGCCGGCCGGCGCCGCCGACCCCTACGCCGGCGGCGGCAACCAGGGCTACGGCACCGAGGCCTACCAGGACTGGGGCACAGGACCGCAGCCCGCGGCGGCCTCCAGCGGGTACCAGAGCGGCCAGGACGGCGGCTACGGCACCGGGGCAGGCTACGGCCCGTCCGGTGGCTGGGAGGACGGCCAGGCCGCCGCCGCGCAGTACGGCGACCAGCAGCACGGCTACGGCTACGGCCAGGGCGGCTATCAGCAGCAGCCCGCGGCCGGCTACGACTACGGCCCGCAGGCCACCGGAGACTGGACCCCGCAGGCCCAGCCGCCGGCCGACCCGTACGGCTACGGCTATCCCTACCAGCAGGAACAGCCGCAGCCCTACATCCCGCAGCAGCAGCCGTACGACCCGGGCCAGCAGCAGGACCACCAGCAGGACCAGCAGCAGCCGCAACAGCCGTACGAGCAGCCGTCGTACGACCAGCAGCAGCCGCAGTACGCCGACCCGTACGACCCCTACCGCTACTGAGCCGCCGGCGCCCCGCCCGTCAGCGGCGGCCCAGCAGCGCGGGCAACCGGGCGGCGGAGGTGCCGAGTCCGGCCGGGGCGCCCCAGACGGGCTCCGGCACCCGGGCGGCGGCCGGCGAGGCGGCCGAGGGGAAGTGCCGCAGCAGCGCCGCCTCTTCGTAGCGGTGGCAGCCGCGGTGCCAGGTCAGGATGCCCGCCAGCCAGTCCCGCAGCTCCTGGGCGTAGGCCTCGAGCGCCCGCCGTGCGACCGCGTCGAGGTGGAACTCCTCGAAGAGCGCGGGCAGTTGCGTCTCGGTGATGTGCTGGAACTCCGCCATCCGCGCGGCCATCAGGGCGCCCACCACCCGCATGCCCTCCTCGGGGCCGCAGTCCAGGAAGTTCTGCACCACCAGCACCGCGTTGTGGATCTCGCCCTCGAACTGGATCTCCTTCTGGTAGGAGAACACGTCATTGAGCATGCAGGCGAAGTCGGCCGCGGCGGACTCCATGGCCCGCACCGGGCGGGAGCGGTAGACCTCGGGGGAGAGCGCGCCGCCGTGGCCGATCCGCGACAGGCTCATGGTCAGGTCGGAGCCGAAGGTCTTGCGGCGCATCTCGATGTAGTCGACCGGGTCGGGGATACGGTTCTGCTTCTGGTTGGCCAGCTCCCACAGCCAGCTCTCCGTCATGTCCTCGATGGTGGTGCGGAAGGTGCGCCGGGCCTCGGGCCGCATCGGCCCGGCGGTGCGGTGCCACAGGTCGGCCAGCCCGCGTTCCAGCGCGGTCACCGGCGGCGGCACCGCGCCCGCGTCCAGCGGCATGAACAGCCCGAAGCGGTCGGTGGTGTGCCGGGCCGCCGCCATGTCCAGGGAGCGGCCGAAGACGATCGGGTAGTAGTCGTCGCCGTAGGTGCCCCAGGTCAGCCAGTCGGTGGTCAGGTCCAGGCTGTCCCGGCCGGCGTCGGGATGGATGCCGGCCGCGCACAGCGCGAAGTCGTACGCCACCAGCTTTTCGGCGTTCCACAGGCCGCCGGGGACCGGGAAGCCGGGCTCGGGATCGAGCATCCCCATCCGCCGGCTCCACTCGACATTGTGGGCGCGGGAGGCGTCCAGATGCCCGCTCAGCCGGGTCTCGAACGGCATCGGGATGTCGGGCAGCGCGACCGCGCCCACCTGCTGGTGCGGCACATTGCTGAAGCTGTGCAGCCGCTGCGGCATCGTCGCGGCCAGCGAGCGGAACACCCCGGCCGCCGAGGTGCCCAGGCCCGTCGGCCCCCCGAGTCCGCCGAGCGCGCCGAACCCGCCGGACGTGTCCTGCCCTGTGCCGCCGAGACCGCTGGTCACCGCGCCCGCGGCGCCGTCCCCCGCCCCGTTCATGTAGCGGCTGGAGCGCATGTGCCACTCATGGCCGCCGGACTGCCAGTCCTGGAGGCCCTTGACGTACGCGAAGACGTCGTGCCGCTCCTTCGGCCCGAGGCCGTACTGGTCGGCCAGCGGCTCGACCTCGGTGAAGGCGGTGTGCTCGAACTGCTGGAGCCGTGAGGTCAGCAGGTCGTTGACCCGCTCGGCGGCCTCCTGGGTGCTGATGCCGAGGAACCGTTCCAGCACCAGCACCGCGTTGGCCAGCTCGCCCTCCTGCTCGGTCTCCCGCTGGTAGGAGAACAGGTCGTTGCGCAGATGGACCCCGTCGGCGAAGGTGTCGCGCAGCACCCGCATCGGGCGGCTGGCGGCGATCACCGCGGGCACCTCGGCCGACGCCGCGTACTCGATCAGATTCGCCGACCAGGGGGCGCCGCCCACCTTGCGGCGCATCTCGATGTACTCGATCGGGTTGGACACCCGGCCCGCGCTGATGTTGTCCAGCTCCCAGAGCGACTCCTCCAGCAGGAACTGGGTGCTCTCCGCGAAGCGCCGCCGCCAGTCGTCCGACATCGCCGGGACCGTACGCGCCCACAGGTCGGCGAGTCCTGCCTCGACCTGGTTGGCCGGCTCGGGCACCGGCTGCGAGAGGTCCACCGGCATGAAGGCGGGCAGCCGGTCCAGATAGAGCTTCGCGCCCGTCATGTCCTGGCTGCGCTTGAAGATGTCGAGGAAGTGGTCGTCGAAGAAGAACACCCACACGTACCAGTCGGTGACCAGGTCGAGTGCTGGACCCGAGCAGTCCGGGTGGGTGTAGGCGCACAGCAGGGCGTAGTCGTGCGAGTCGAGGTCGGACTCCTCCCAGATGCCCGACCCCTCCAGCATGTTCATCTCGCGCGCCCACGCCTTGGTGTGCACGCGCGCTCTTTCGAGATGGGGATTGAGCCGGGCCGGATAAGGGACGTAGAACTGCGGGAGTTCGAAGGGCTGTGGCATGTCGGTACGGCCTTCCGTTCGGCGATCAAAGGGCCTGTGATCACGCTAAGTGATCGACCACCCGCGCCGGGAGGACCTGCGGACACAACCGCCCGATCAGTTGAATTCGGGCGGCAGCGCGATTAACGATCTTGGGATGCGGTTACCTGTCACGCCGCACGCTCAGCGGCTGCCGCCCGGGCCGCCGGCGATCAGGTCGGCGGTGATAGCCGCCGACATCCCCGCGTGCGGCAGACCGCCGCCGGGGTGCGCCCAGCCGCCGACGCAGTAGAGCCCGGGGAAGGGCGTCCGGTTCGCCGACCGCAGCAGGATGCCGCCCGCCCCGGCCAGCGAGGGGGCGGGCACCGAGCCGCCCGCGACGCCGGTCTCCCGCTCGGCATCCGCCGGGGTGCGGACCTCACGCCACAGCTCGCGCTCGCGCAGCCCCGGCACGGCCGCCTCCGCGGCGGCGGCCATCAGGTCCGCGAAGGACTCGGCGGCCCCGGGCGCGTTCCAGTCCACCGTCCGCGGCAGCTTCCGCGCCGCGTCGTGCGCGGGCACCGGCGCGGTCAGCGTCACCGCCTCGTGGCCCTCGTCCGGCCGGGTCGCCGGGTCGTCGGGCCGCAGCACGGTCACCGTCAGCGCGCCCGGCGGCGGCAGCGGCTTCGGGCTGCGGGCGTACATCCAGCCCAGCGCGCGGTCCCGGTCGGCCGCGTGCACCACCGTGCGGTGCGCGCCGCCGGCCGGGCGCGACCCGCGCAGCGCCAGATGGACCGTGAAACGGCCCGCCTCGCCGTGCGGCCCCGCGAAGGGCCGCGGTGCCCCGTCCCCGCCCGGGGCCGCCGCGCCGGCGCACAGGGCAGGCACCGGCGCCCCGGCCACCACGATGTCCGCCGCCACCTCGCTGTCGTCGGCCAGCCGCACACCCGCTGTACGGCCGCCGTCCACCAGCAGGCCGGTCACGTGCGCGTCGAAGCGGAATTCCACCCGGCGTTCGAGGCAGCGCTCGTAGACCGCCTGCGCCAGGCGGTGCACCCCGCCGGGCACGTACCACAGGCCGAAGGTCTCCTCCAGATACGGCAGGACGGCCGCGGACGCCGGTCCCTCGCGCGGGTCGACACCGTGGGCCAGCAGATGGCTCTCCAGCAGCGCCGCCATGCGCGGGTCGCGCAGTTCCGCGGCGGCGATCCTGGCCAGCGACGGCCGGCTGCGGCCCGGCCCGAAGCCGCGTCTGACCACCGGGTACGGATCGCGGGTCAGGATCCGCGGGTCCGCGGGCAGCGCGTCCTCCAGCATCGGCCGCCGCATGACCTCCCACGTCCCGCGCGCCCTGATCATGAGGTCGCTCCAGCGCTCGCCGCTGCCGGGGCCGAAGGCCGCGTCCATTGCGGCGACGGTCCCCGAGCGCGAGGCGTTGGGCAGCGTGAGAACCGTGCCGTCGGCGAAGACATGGCGGCTCGCCGGGTCGACCCCGACCAGGCCTGCGGCGTCCTCCAGGGACTTCTTGCCGGTCTTCACGAACAGGTCGCGGTAGACCGCGGGCAGCGTCAGCAGACCGGGACCGGTGTCGAAGGTGAAGCCGTCCCTGGCCAGCCGGCCGGCCGCGCCGCCATAGGTGCCGGTGCGTTCCAGCACCACCACCTGGTGGCCGCCGGTGCCGAGCCGAGCCGCCGCCGCCAGCGACGCCATGCCCGCGCCGATCACCGCAATCCGTGCCATGCCACGGACTGTAGCGGCGGGCGCGGGTTCAGACGGCGGCCGGGGTGCCCCGGCCGCCGCCGGACGCCCGGCGCTCCCGCCGGCGCCGCCAGAAGCGCCGGATACGGGAGAAGAGGAAGACCACCGTCGTCAGGCCGAGCGCCAGCAGAGTCCCGGCGATCACCGCGGCCGCCACCGGGTGGAACAGCGCGAAGATCACCAGCGCCGACACACCCAGATCCTCGGCCAGGCTGACCACGATGTTGCTGAACGGCTCGGGCGAGGTGTTGACCGCCATCCTGGTGCCGGCCTTCACCAGGTGGCTGGCCAGCGCGGAACTGCTGCCCACCGCCGCGGCGGCGGCCTGCGGCAGCGAGCCGTCGTGCCCGGCCAGCAGCGCGGCGACCACCCCTCCCGCGACCGGGCGGACCACGGTGTGCACCGCGTCCCACGCCGTGTCGACATAGGGGATCTTGTCGGCGACGGCCTCGCAGAGGAAGAGCAGCGCGGCGACCACCAGCACATCGGTGCGCTGGAGCGACAGCGGGACCTCGTCACTGGCCCCGGTGACGCCCATCAGGCCCAGCAGCAGCACGACGGCGTAGGAGTTGATCCCGCTCGCCCAGCCACTGGTGAAGACCAGCGGAAGTACGGACATGACCGGGACTCTAGCCAGAACTGCCGGGATGGTGAGCGGAAGTGAGCGAACATGCGTGAAAGGGGCGGGATCTGAGTATCACTACTTAGACACACCTTTGAGTAGCGGCACGGATGGCCGTTACCGGCGGAAACGGAAGAGTGGAGCCACGGACGGGCACACCGACCGCACCGCCGACACGGGGCGGCGGTACGGCGGCGAGCCTGCTCGGCAACGGGGGGTTGCATGGGGGGAGGCGCTGTCCCGGCACGGTTCGGTGGGGGACCGGCCCATGCCAGGACAGCGCGCTCGGCTTTTCCCGCGCCTCCCGGCCCGCGACGCCTCCCGGCCCGCGACGGCTGCGGCTCCCCCGGTCAGGACCGGGGCGCCGACGCGCCGAGCGCCGCGCCGCCGACCCGGCCCTGGAGCAGCCGTGACAGGGCCGCGTGCACATCGTCGATGCTGCGTTCCGGCTGGAACGCCTGCCAGTCCAGGGCCGCCACCAGCACCATGCCGAACAGCGCGGACGCGGTCAGCTGGACATCGATGTCCTCGCTCAGCTCGCCCGCCGCGACCGCCGCGCTCAGCACCTCCTCGACCACCGAGACCGCCTGCCGCCGCACCAGCGTCAAGGTGTCCTGCCAGGCCCTGTTGGTCCGCCACAGCTCGGCCACGTAGAGCTGGGTGAAGGACGGGTAGCGCACGATGAAGGCCAGTCCGGCGTGGACCATCGCGTCCAGCGCGTCAAGACCGCTGCCGCCGCGCGCGGTGGCGCCGGTCGCGGCCTGCCGCAGCGTGTCGCGCAGCCGGCCCACACCGTCCCGCAGCAGCTCCTCGAACAGGTCGTTCTTGCTGGCGAAGTTGTAGTAGACGGTGCCTTTGGCGACCCCGGCCCGCTCGGCGATCTCGTCGACGGTGGTGGCGGAGAAACCCTGCTCGGCGATGAGAGTGACGGCCGCCGTGTAGAGCTTGCGGCGGGTGGCCTGACGTCGTGCGGTGCTCATGGGACCGATTCTGCCCGCCCGCGGTGGGGCGAGGTGACCCGATCATCGAGGAAGTGCCGATATTCGCAGGTCAGGACTGATTGTCAGTGGTCGGCCCCACTATGGGCATACGGACCACGTACGGAGAAAGTGAGGCTCGCCATGGCAGTACCGCTCAGCGACGTCCACCCTGTGCTGCGCCGCGCCACCGCATCACCCGCCGCCCTCGACCTGCTCACCCAGGCCCACCACGGACTCACCGAGGCCGGCCTTCTCGACGCGCCCCACGAGCGGTACGCCACCGCTCACCTCGCCGCCCTGCGCACCGCCGCCGCGGTGCTCGCCGCCCGGGGCCTGCCCGAGGACACCTCGCGGCGCCGCCACAGGATCCGCAGTGTCTGGGAGGTGCTGCCCGAGATCGCACCCGAACTGTCCGAGTGGAGCGCGCTGTTCGCGGGTGGCGCCGACCGCAGGGCCAGGGCGGACGCCGGCATAGCCAGCGCGGCAGGACCGCGCGAGGCCGACGACCTGGTCCGTGCCGTCACGGTGTTCCTGCGCCTGGTGGAGCGGATGCTGGTGCTCCACCCGATCCTCGACGACACCCCGCCGCTGATACCGGGGCCGTCGCGGGAGTGACCGGCGCGCGGCCCCGGGCAGATCACGGGCAGGCCCTAGAGTTGGAGCCGCACCCGTCACCAGCCGCTGAGGAGCCGTCCGCCATGTCCCGTCAAGGAGGGGTGGACCCGATGCGCCCCCGAGCCAGCCTGCGTACCGCCGTGGTCTGGGAGGTCCTGCGTGACGCGCTCGATCGGCGGGCGAAGGCGGCGGACACCGCGGTCCTCGACGTGCTGGACACGGGCGGCGGCACCGGCAATTTCGCGGTGCCCGTCGCCCGGCTCGGCCACCGGGTCACCGTCGTGGACCCCAGCCCCGACGCGCTGTTCGCCCTGGAGCGCCGGGCCGCCGAGTCCGGCGTCACCGAGCGGGTCCGCGGCGTGCAGGGTGACGCGCAGGGCCTGCTCGACGTGATCGCCCCCGGCGAGTACGACATGGTGCTCTGCCACGGCGTCCTCGAATACGTCGATGACGCGGCCGAGAGCGTCCGCCACGTGGCCGGGGCGCTGCGTCCCGCAGGCTCGCTCAGCCTGCTCGCCGCGGGCCGCGGCGGCGCCGTCCTGGCCAGGGCACTGGCCGGGCACTTCGCCGAGGCCCAGCACGCCCTGGGCGACCCGGACGGGCGCTGGGGCAGCGGCGACTCGCTGCCCCGCCGCTTCACCGCGGACGAGCTGACCCGGCTGGTGGCCGACGCGGGACTGCGGGCCGCCTCCGTGCACGGGGTGCGGATCTTCGCCGACCTGGTCCCCGGGGTCCTGGTGGACACCGAGCCGGGCGCCCTGGACGCGCTGCTCCGGCTGGAGCTGGCGGCGGCCGAGGAACCCGGTTTCCACGCCGTCGCGACCCAGCTCCACGTGCTCGCCGAGCGCGGCTGACGGCCGCCGCGCGCGAGGCGGCGCACAGGGACTGTGCCACAGGCCGCCCGTCCCGCCATTCCTGACCGTATGCTGGCATGACGCGACAGCGGACGGGGAATGAAGGACCCGTCGGGTTGGCGCAGAGGGGCGGGTTTCACGGGGGCGATTCCCTGCCTATCCTGAAAGGGTCGGACCGGTCGCCTCGCGCGACCGACGAGTAGGAGGTCTCCGTGCCGCTCTCGGAGCACGAGCAGCGCATGCTCGAGCAGATGGAGCGAGCGCTGTACGCCGAAGATCCCAAGTTCGCGTCGGCGCTCGAGGGAACCGGGCTGCGCACGTTCACCCGGCGCCGGGTCTACCAGGCGGTCGCGGGGTTTCTGGTCGGTGTCGCGCTCCTGATGGGTGGCATGATCGCCAAGCTGACGTGGGTCGGCGTGGCGGGCTTCCTCGTCATGCTCGCGTGTGCGGTGCTCGGGGTCACCGGCTGGCGCAAGGCCGGCAAGCCGGCTGAGCAGGCTCCGGTCGGCGCTGTCGGCCGCGGCGGGCGGCTCGCCCGCCGGCACCAGCCGCGCAAGGGCAAGGTCATGGACCGTATCGAAGAGCGGTGGCAGCGGCGGCGCGACGAGCAGGGCCAGTAGCCGCGGGCTCCGTTCCCCCCGCCCCACCAGTGCGCCTCCGGTGCCCCTTCCGCCCTCGGCACCTCAGCGGTGCCTTCGCGTGACGCGTTTCCCATCCCGACTGCCGTGAGGCTGGGGGCACCGCTGCGTCGGCGGGTGCGCTTTCCCCGGGCGCGGGGGTTGTGCGGTGCCCACGCGTAAGGGGGCGCCCCATCCCACGGGCGCGGGCTTCTTTGCGCTCCCGGGCGCGTGGGTCTTTTGCGGCGCGGGGAACCGCGCGCGCAACCGGCCGCCGGCCGGTGGTCCGGATGCGACAGCGACAGCCCCTCCGGGACGGTGGCGACCCCCGCGCCGGTGGCGGGCTCGTCGCGCGGTTCCTCGCGTCCCTGGGGTGGTGCGGTGCGTTCGTACGTGATGGTGGGTGGGGGTGGTCGCGTCGTTCCTCGCGCCCCTGGGGGTGGCCCGGTCCGTCGTCACACGACGGTTGTGGTGGGTTGCTCGCGCCCGTTCGGGGCACGTCCTGCCGGGCGGGCAGCGGGCCGACGTTGTGGCTCGTCGTGCCGTTCCTCGCGCCCCTGCGGGGGCCGCCCGGCAGGCCGCAGGCCAGGCGTGGACGCTCGCGTCTGTGCGGGGGAGGGTCCGGGCGGCCCCCGGGGCGGTGGCTGAGCACCGGCCCCGGGGATGCCGTCAGGAAGAGAGCCGGCGGCGCAAGGGTGCCGCGATGCGGTCCAGGGTCCGGGCCAGCCGTTCGGAGGTGGCGGACGCGCCGGCGGAGAACCGCCACAGGACCCGGGCGAAGGAGCGCGGGAAGTAGCGGGCCCGGAACCTGGCGCGGCGATCCGCCGAGGCGTGCAGCCCGGCACGGACCGCGTGGACGTCCGCCGCGAGGCCGGTCGCCGCACCCGGCGTGGGCGCGTACAGCGTGCGCTCCACCGCGGCGCCCAGCGAGGTCGCCCCGGCGGCAGCCGCCCCGCTCAGCCGCCCGTCCGTGATCAGCCGGGCCATCGCCCGCCGCGGGGTCTCGGACTCGTCCGGTGGGATGCCGTAGTCCCACCCGGTGTCCAGCACCTCGCGCCACGCGGACAGCACGAGGCCGCCGCTCTTCTCCCGCCCGCCGCCGAGCCGCCCTGCCCGTACCCGGCTGCGCCAGATCAGCGGCAGCGCGGGAAGCAGCAGCACCAGCAGGGCGATCAGCGCGAGCCCCGCGAGCCGCAGCCCGTCGGTGCCGCTGCCGCCGGAGCCGCCGCCCGCCGCCGCCGCGGAACCGCACGCGGCCTGGCCGGAGTTGTGCTCGGCGCACTGCGACGAGGCGGACGGCGTCGGGCGGGCCGTGCTGCCCGTGCCGTGCTGCGTCGGGTCGGGGGTGGCGCTGCCGCCCGCGGTGCTGGTCGAGAGCGTGTAGGACGGGGCGGTGCCGCGGTAGGGCGTCGGCTCGAATCGGGTCCAGCCGATGCCCTCGAAGTACAGCTCGGGCCAGGCGTGGGCGTCCTTGAGCCCGACCGACATCGTGCCCTCGCTGGTCAGCGAGCCGGGGGTGAAGCCGACCGCGACCCGCGCCGGGATGTGCAGGGTGCGTGCCATCGCCGCCATGGTGAAGGCGAAGTGCACGCAGAAGCCCTCCTTGGTCTGGAGGAAGCGGGCGATGGCGTCCACCCCCGTGCCGGACTTCGCCTGGGTGTTGTAGACGAACTCCCCCGAGGTGAAGTACCGCTGGAGGTCCAGCGCCCGCTGGTAGTCGGTGGTCGCCGACTGCGTCACCTGCCGGGCGGTGGTCGCGACGATCTTCGGCAGCGAGCCGGGCACCTTCTCGTACTGCTCGGCGATCCGCCCGGTGGCCGGCGGCGCTGCCGCGAGCTGGGCGGCGGTCGGCTCCAACTGCGCGCTGGTGACCTGGTAGTGCAGGCCCGCGGTGGTCTGCCCGTGGTCACCGATGACCATCCGGCCCTCGGGCTGGTAGCGCCAGTCGCCGTCCGCCCGCACCCGGACCGCCGGGTACGGCATCGGCAGCCAGCCCTGCGCATAGTCGCGGTCCACCGCGACCGAGGTGTCGACCTCGGTGTATCTGACGTCCTCGCCCTGGCCCTGCGGGGTCGGCAGCACGTCGGGGATGTCCAGCTTGGCGTCCTTGGAGGCCGACCACTGGGTGCCGTCGAATTCGTCGAGCGACACGATCCGCAGGTACATCCCGGTGGCGTCGGGGGAGTTGGTCCTGTAGGTCATGACCTCGCGGTTGTCGGGCTGGTTCAGGTAGTCCTGGAGCGCGACCTCGGGGCGTACCGCGGCGGCGCTGCCCACGCCGTTGCCGAGGCCGTCGCCGCTGCCGCCGCCCGCGGAGTCCAGCAGGCCGCCGCTCAGCGACGGCAGGACCGCGGGCAGCACCAGCGCGATGCCCAGCGCCATCGCGCCGATCCGCCGCCCGGTACGCACCGGTGCCAGCGGCGCGCCGCCGCCCGCCGCGCCGGCCGGGCCGGCCCAGCCGTTCTGCCGGGGCGCGCCGCCGAAGACCCGGCCCCAGCGCGACAGCCGGTCGCGGCCCTCGGCGAGCAGCAGCAGGAGATAGCCCGCGGCGGCGATCAGGAAGTACAGCCACTGGCTGCCGCCGTCCTCCAGGCCCGCCGCGACCGCGTAGAGCGCGAGCAGCGGCAGCCCGGCGGGCGCCGCGCTGTTGTACGTCACCGCTATCGCGTCCACCGCGAGCGCGATCAGCAGCACCCCGCCGACCAGCAGGAACCTGATGCCGGGGGTGACGGGCGCCGGGATGGCGAAGTTGGTGACGTCGGTCATCCCGTCCTGGACGAGCTGTCCGAGCTGGCGGAGGGACTGCGGCCCCGGCAGGACTCCGCCGACCGCCTGGTGCGGGGTGAACATCACGGTCAGCACCAGCAGCGAGACCAGCGCCTGGCCGAGGACCGTCAGCGGCCTGGCCAGCGGCACCCGGCGGGCGGCGGCGCCCACCCCGGCCTGGAGGACCACGCACAGCATCGCCTTGAAGAACCAGCCGCGCGGGGAGGCCAGCGGGAGCAGCGCGGAGGCCGCCATCAGGGAGGCCAGCGCCGCGAACACCGTCAGCCGCGCACGTCCGCTCATGTCGTCGCCCCCGCCTCGTGCCGGCCCTCGGGGGAGTCCGGGGACTCCTCCCGCGAACGGTAACGGTCGGCCCGCTGCCACAGTTCCGGCAGTGTGTCGCCGGCCGCGACCTCGACGACCGTCCAGCCCGCCTCGCGCAGCATCCGCACCGCGCGCAGGGTGCCGTCCTGCTCCTCCGCGGGCGCGGCGCCCGCGGCACCGGTCGGCACCAGCCGCCCGGCCGAGTCCACCGTGACCCAGTCGTCGCTGTCCAGCACGAAGGCGACCGCGCCGCCCGCCCGCTGCCTGATCCGGGCGATGCTCGCCGCCTGCTGCTCGTCCAGGTCGCCGAGGAAGGCCACTATCAGGCCCTCGTTGGCCGACCGCAGCGCTTCGTACGCGGCCGAGAGCGTCTCGCTGTCGGAGTGGGTCACCACCGCGAGGGTGTCGAGCAGTACGCCCGCCATGTCGGAGGAGTCGCCGCCGAATCCGGCGGTGCCCTCGGGGCCGGGCACGCTGCTGCCGGTGTCGGTCAGCAGCCGGACCGCGTAGCCGCGCTCCAGCATGTGGGTGGCGACCGAGGCGGCGCCGGACACCGCCCACTCGAAGGCCGAGTCGGGGCCCGAGCCGAAGTAGGCCCAGGCGCGGGTGTCGAGCAGCACCGTGCAGCGCGCCCGGTGCGGCTGCTCCTCGCGGCGCACCATCAGCTCGCCGTATTTGGCGGTGGAGCGCCAGTGCACCCGGCGCAGGTCGTCGCCGTGCCGGTAGCCGCGCGGGATGACGTCGTCCTCGCCGGCGAAGGCCAGCGCCCTGGTGCGGCTCTCGCCGTAGCCGTTGGCCTGGCCCGCCAGCCGGACCGGCGGCAGCGCCTCGACCCGCGGGACGACGGTGAGGGTGTCGTAGGAGCTGAAGGAGCGGGTCAGCTCGCACATGCCGAACGGGTCGCTGAGCCGCAGTTGCAGCGGTCCGAGCGGGTAGCGCCCGCGCAGGTCGGAGCGCACCCGGTAGGACACCTCGCGGTGCCCGCCGGGCTCGACCCGGTCCAGGACGAAGCGCGGGCGCGGCCCGAGGACGTAGGGCACCCGGTCCTGGAGCATCAGCAGGCCGGTGGGGACCCGCGAGACGTTGTCGACCCGCAGGTGCACCCGGGCCTCCGACATCGCGGGCACCCGGGACGGCGACAGGCGGCGGCTGCCCGCGACCCGGTAGCGGGTGCGGTAGAGCACCGCGACGCACACCAGCGGCAGGATCGCCAGCAGCAGCCCGACCCGCAGCAGGTCGGGCTGCCCGAGGACGTACGCGCATATGGCCGCGGCGACACCGGCGGCCACGAAGGACCGGCCGCGGGTGGTGAGGCCGCCGAGCGCGGCACGGAAGCCGCCGGCGCCCTGGCGCGCGTCGCCGCCCTGCGTCCCGGGGTCACCGGCCCGCGGCGGCTGCGGGGCCTGCCGCGGCGGATGCGGCGGCGGCAGGGGAGGAGGAGGCGGAGGCGGCCCGCCGGCGGCGGGGGTGGCCATCACAGGCCCCGGGCGCCCGGGCGGCGGCCGGCCGACGGGTCGGGGACCGGGACGCGCTGGAGGATCTCGGCGACCACCTGCTCGGGGGTACGCCGGTTGAGCTGGGCCTGCGCGGTGGGCAGCAGCCGGTGCGCCAGGACCGGGGAGGCCAGCGCCTGCACGTCGTCCGGGAGTACGAAGTCCCGGCCGTCGAGCGCGGCGGAGGCCCTGGCGGCCCTGATCAGGTGCAGGGTGGCCCGGGGCGAGGCGCCGAGCCGCAGGTCGGGGTGGTCGCGGGTGGCGCCGACCAGGGTCACCGCGTAGCGACGGACCGGGTCGGCGACATGCACCTGGCGGACCGCCTCGATGAGCTTGACGATCTCGTGCGCGTGCGCCACCGGCTGGAGGTCGTCCAGCGGCGAGACCCCGCCGTGCACGTCCAGCATCTTCAGCTCGGCCTCGGGACTGGGGTAGCCGATGGACACCCGGGCGGTGAAACGGTCGCGCTGCGCCTCGGGAAGCGGGTATGTGCCCTCCATCTCCACCGGGTTCTGGGTGGCGATCACCATGAAGGGGCTGGGCAGTTCGTAGGTGGTGCCGTCGACGGTGACCTGGCGCTCCTCCATCGACTCCAGCAGCGCCGACTGCGTCTTGGGCGAGGCGCGGTTGATCTCGTCGCCCACCACGATCTGCGCGAAGATCGCGCCCGGCTTGAACTCGAAGTCCCGCTGCTGCTGGTCGAAGACGCTCACTCCGGTGATGTCGGAGGGCAGCAGGTCCGGCGTGAACTGGATACGCCGGACCGAGCAGTCGATCGACCGTGCCAGCGCCTTGGACAGCATCGTCTTGCCGACGCCGGGCACATCCTCGATGAGCAGATGCCCCTCCGCCAGCAGAACGGTCAGCGCGACACGAACGACCTCGGGCTTGCCCTCGATCACGTTCTCCACACTGCGGCGGACCCGGTCCGCGGTCGTGGTCAGATCGCTCAGGCTTGCGCGTGCGTCAAAGGTCGTCACCCGGTGCTCCTAGGCCATGTCCGCGGGACTCGGTCATCCCTGGACCGGCCCTCCCCGAAATGCGTGCCGCTCGCTGCGAGGCAGGCGGTGCCGCACTGTGCATTCTTCCCTTAAGCGGCACTCCACGTCACTCGGCTGCCGTTACTTGTTCGTGATTTCCCGCAGCAGGCCGGTGTGCACGTCGAAGACGAAGCCCCTGACGTCCTCGGTGTGGGCGAGGAAGGGGGACGTCCTGACCCTGGCCATGGACTGCCTGACGTCCTGGTCGAGATCGGTGAAGGACTCCACCGACCAGGTCGGGCGCTGGCCGACCTCGTTCTCCAGCTCGGTGCGGAACTCCTCGGTGATGCTCTGCATGCCGCAGTTGGTGTGGTGGATGAGCACGATCGACCGGGTGCCCAGCGCGCGCTGGCTGATGGTCAGTGAGCGGATCGTGTCGTCGGTGACCACTCCGCCGGCGTTGCGGATGGTGTGGCAGTCGCCCAGGTCGAGGCCGAGCGCCCTGTGCAGGTCGATGCGGGCGTCCATGCAGGCCACGACGGCGACCTCCAGGACCGGCCTGGCATCCATGCCCGGGTCGTGGAATGCGGCGGCGTACCGCGCGTTGGCCTCGACAAGGCGGTCGGTGACCGACCCGGTGGCGGCGGGAGCCGAGGTCTCGGACGGGCCGCTTGCGGCAGATATCGACATGTCTTCGACGGTAAGGCCCGGGCAGGGCGGTCACCTGTCGTGAGTTCAGACGAAACAGCAAAATAAGCGGTCATTCCCCGGCTGTGTGACGTAATCCACAGGGGTCGTCGGGCGCGCCGCCGAGGTCGCCCGGCAGGGTGACGCGCCGCGTCCGGCCTACGTTGACCGTGGAGCACGGTGGAGTAAAGTGGCGCGAAGTGGTGCTTGAGGGCTGACGCCCGAGCCCCCGCGGCGAACCGGCCGAGGCAGGTGGCCGGCCGTGCGGGGCGGGGGCACCTCCCGCCGCAGGGCGGGGGGCAGTGGGAAGCCCGACCCGGAAAGCGGCGTCTGCGGGAGGTGCGGTGTTCCTCGGGACGTACACCCCGCGCCTTGACGACAAGCACCGCCTGGTGCTGCCGGCCCGCTTCCGCGAGCCGCTGGCCGACGGACTGGTGATCACCCGCGGGCAGGAGCGGTGCCTGTGCGTATGGCCGGTGGACGGCTTCAGGGCGGCCACCGAACAGCTGTCGGCGGCCCCGCTGACGTCGAAGTCCGCCCGGGACTATCTGCGGGTGCTGTTCGCCGGGGCGCACGACGAGATCCCCGACAGACAGGGCCGCGTCACCGTCCCGCAGCCGCTGCGGGAGTACGCGGGACTGGCCCGCGACTGCGCCGTGATCGGTGCCAACACCCGGGTGGAGATCTGGTCGGCGACCGCCTGGGCCGGCTATCTGACGGCCCAGGAGGACACGTTTTCCGCCTTGTCCCAGGAGGTTCCGCCCGGATTACTGTGAGCGGCCCCGCCCCCGCGCACCCACCGCGAACCACCCGCGCGGACGTACGGCCCGGCCTCCTCCCGCTCCACCGTTGCGCTGGCACCACTTCCCCGGTGCCAGGGGGACGATTCCGCCGAGCGGGCGGGGACCAGGTTCTACGTCCAACCGCCGGCCGTCGCCCTCGAACAGGGGCCGGCCGTGCCAGCACCGTCCGAGAAGGGCCGGCCCCATGAGCGACACCCCTGCGCAGCCGCCGGAGCCCCGGCACGTCCCGGTGATGCTGCGGCGCTGCCTCGACCTGCTGGCGCCCGCGCTGGCGGAACCCGGCGCGGTCGTCGTGGACGCCACGCTCGGCCTCGGCGGACACAGCGAGGCGCTGCTGAGCACCTTCCCCGCCGCCCGGCTGATCGCGCTCGACCGCGACCCGGAGGCCCTCAAGCTCTCCGGCAAGCGGCTGGCCCGTTTCGGCGACCGGGCCACCCTGGTCCACGCGGTCTACGACGACCTGCCCGACGTCCTCGCCGGGCTGTCCGTGCCGCGTGTGCAGGGCGTGCTCTTCGACCTCGGCGTGTCGTCCATGCAGCTCGACGAGGCCGACCGCGGTTTCGCGTACGCGCAGGACGCCCCGCTCGACATGCGGATGGACCAGACCACCGGGATCAGCGCGGCCGAGGTGCTGAACACCTACCCGCCGGGCGACCTGGTCCGCATCCTGCGCGCCTACGGCGAGGAGAAGTTCGCCCGCAAGATCGTGGACGCGGTGGTGCGCGAACGCGACGCGGAGCCCTTCCGCAACAGCGCCAGGCTGGTCGAGCTGATCAGGGACGCGCTGCCGCAGGCCGCCAAGCGCACCGGCGGCAACCCGGCCAAGCGCACCTTCCAGGCGCTGCGGATCGAGGTCAACGGGGAGCTGGCGGTACTGGAGCGGGCGATCCCCGCCGCGGTCGCCTCCCTCGCGGTGGGCGGCCGGATCGCGGTGCTCGCCTACCACTCCCTCGAGGACCGGCTGGTCAAGCAGGTCCTCGCGGCCGGCGCCGCGAACACCGCCCCGCCGGGGCTGCCGGTGGTGCCCGAGCAGTACCAGCCGCGGCTGCGGCTGCTCACCCGCGGCGCCGAGCTGCCCACCGAGGACGAGATCGCCGAGAACCGGCGGGCCGCGCCCGCCCGGCTGCGCGGCGCCGAGCGGATCCGCGAGGCGACCAGGTGAGCCCGCTGCGCGGGCGGGGCGCAACCGCGGCCCGTACGCCCTTCGTCATCCTTGTCGTGACACTGCTCGCCGGTGGCCTGATCTCGCTGCTGCTGCTCAATGCCGCGGTCAATCAGGACTCCTTCCAGCTGAACAAGCTGGAGAAGGAGACCACCGGGTACACGGACGAGCAGCAGCAACTGCAGCAGGAGGTCGATCAGTACGGCGCTCCCGGGACTCTGGAGCGCAAGGCCCGCGAGCTGGGCATGGTTCCGGGCGGCAACCCGGCCTTCCTCGACCCGGGCGGGTCGGTGCGCGGCACCCCCGAGCGGGCGACGGCGCCGCCCGCGCCGAAGCCCTCGGCGACGCTCACCCCGCCTCC
Source organism: Streptomyces sp. IBSBF 2435 (assembly GCF_036815005.1). Classification (NCBI taxonomy): domain Bacteria; kingdom Bacillati; phylum Actinomycetota; class Actinomycetes; order Kitasatosporales; family Streptomycetaceae; genus Streptomyces; species Streptomyces sp. IBSBF 2435. Next base: position 21,057 of record NZ_JAJSYW010000121.1, read on the forward strand.
GATCCCGACCACGTCCCCGGGCACACCCCCGGCC
>NZ_JAJSYW010000122.1:0-20962 GCF_036815005.1 Streptomyces sp. IBSBF 2435
CCCCCCGGAGGCCCCCGCCGCCCCGCCCGCGCTGCCGCGCTGGGCCGGTGCGCTCGCCGTCGCGGGACTCGTCCTCGCCGCCGTCAACCTGCGCCCCGCCGTGACCAGCCTCGGCCCGCTGATGAAGGAGGTCCGCGACGGCCTCGGCATGAGCGGAGCCATGGCGGGCCTGCTCACCTCGGTGCCCGCCGCCTGCTTCGCGCTGTTCGGCTTCGCCGCGCCCCGGCTCGCCCGCCGCCACGGTCCCGGCGCGGTCGTCTGCGCCGGCATGACCCTGATCACCGCGGGCCTGCTGCTGCGGCCCTTCGCCGGCGGCACCCCCGCCTTCCTGGCCGCCAGCGCCCTCGCGCTGGCCGGCATCGCCGTCTCGAACGTGCTGATGCCGGTGATCGTCAAGCGCTACTTCCCCCACCGGGTGGGCACGGTCACCGGTGTCTACTCGATGGCCCTGTCGCTGGGCACCGCCGTGGCCGCCGCCGTGTCGGTGCCGCTGACCCACACCATGGGCCACGGCTGGCGGCTCGGCCTGGGCGTGTGGGCGCTGCCCGCCGCGGTGGCAGCCCTTGTCTGGCTGCCGCTGGCAGGCGCCCGGGCCGCCGCGGCGCCGGCCGCCGCCTCCAACCTGGGCGTACGGATACCCGCGCCGGGTGCCGCGAACGGCGAGCACGGGCGGATCACCCGCAGCCGTACCGCCTGGACGGTGGCGGCCTTCTTCGGGCTCCAGGGCACCGCCGCCTACGTCACCATGGGCTGGATGCCGCAGATCTTCCGCGACGCCGGCATCTCCGCCGGCCAGGCCGGGCTGCTGCTCGCGGTGACCATGGTGATGGGCGTGCCGTTGTCCTTCGTGCTGCCGCAGCTGGCCGCGCGGATGCGCTCGCAGGGGCCGATCGTGGTGGTCCTCGCGTGCTTCCAGGTGGCCGGCTTCGCCGGGCTGTGGGCCGCGCCCGCCGCCGCGCCCTGGGCCTGGGCGCTGCTGCTGGGCGTCGCGAACTGCGCCTTCCCGCTGGTGCTGACGATGATCGGGATGCGCTCGCGCACCGGCGCGGGAGTCGTACGCCTGTCGGCCTTCGCGCAGAGCACCGGCTATCTGCTCTCGATCCCCGGGCCGATCCTGGTCGGCGCGCTCAACCAGTCGTCCGGCGGCTGGGGCCTGCCGATGGCGCTGATGATCGCGCTGGTCGTCCCGCAAGCGGTGTGCGGGGTGCTGGCCGGCCGCAACCGGTACATCGAGGACGAACTGTGACCCCGGTGCGGCCCGCCCGGCCGCCGGTGCCAGACTGGACCCATGCCCGTACTCGAACCGAATCCCCCGCAGCCCCAGCGCCGGCTACTGATGATGTTCGGCCTGATGATGGGGGTGCCCGCGATCGTCGCCGTGGTCGCCGTCATCGCCGCCCGCATGGGATGAACCACCCCGGTCGCGTGCCCGTGAGCTGATGCGCCGTCAGCGGCCCGGGCGCCGACCCCTACCCCGGGGGTGGGGACAACCCCACCATCCCTCGGGGGTCAGGGTCAGGGTCGACTGGGTGGACGACCGGATGGGACGGGCCGCCGCGCGCCCGTAGCGTCGAAGTGCAGTCAGACAACGGCACTTCGACGTTCACCCACGGAGGCGGTCACCGTGACCACGCAGTCCCCCCACCTCTACGCCCGGCAGGCCCGGACCAGGACCGGCACCGAGCGTCCCGCCGTACGCGGGGCGGGCGAGGTGCAGACCCGGCTGCCGTGGTGGGCGGTGGCGCTGCCCGCGCTCGCCTTCGCCGCGCTGCTGGCCCTGATCAGCGCCGGCAGCGCCGACGCCTCGACCGCGGTGCCCACCGGCGACGTGCTCTCCAGGATCGCCACCGCCCTGCCGGACTTGCTCCGCCACCTCATGTGACCGCCCCGGCGGACGCCCGCGGCGACCGCCCGGCAGTGCCGGTGATCACGTCCATCCCGCGCCTGACTGCGGGTTTTCTGGAAAGCTGAAAGGCATGACCGCCGATTCGCCCCGCACCGTCGTCCTTCTCCGGCACGCCAAGGCCGACTGGCCCGCCGTCCCCGACCACGAGCGGCCACTGGCCGACCGCGGCCGGCTGGACGCCCCGATGGCGGGCCGCCGCCTCGCCGACGACGGCATCGCCCCCGACCTGGTCCTGTGCTCCACCTCGGTCCGCACCCGGGAGACCTGGAAGCTCGCCGCGCACGAGCTGCCGCACCGCCCCCGCACCGTCTACGAGGAGCGGCTCTACGACGCGAGCCTCGGCAAGCTGCTCGCGCTGCTCAACGAGACCCCCGACGACATCGGCTCGCTGCTGCTGGTCGCGCACAACCCCGGGATGCACGCGCTCGCCGAGGCCCTCTCGGGCAGCGCGCAGGGCGACACGCTCGCCCGGATGAAGACGGGCGGCTTCCCCACCGCGGCCTTCGCGGTGGTCACCTTCACCGGGTCGTGGAAGACCGTCGAGCACGGCGTCGGCCGGCTCACCGCCTTCTGGGCCCCGCACGAGGCGTAGCGCCGGGACCCGCAGCAGGCGCAGGGCCGCTCGCGCCCGCCGGGACCGGAGTCAGGTCGTCTCGACGCCGTCGAGCTCGTCCGCCGCCTCGATCTCCTCGCGGGTGATCCCCAGCAGGTAGAGCACCGCGTCGAGGAAGGGGACGTTCACCGCCGCGTCGGCCGCCTCGCGGACCACCGGCTTGGCGTTGAAGGCGACCCCGAGGCCCGCCGCGTTGAGCATGTCCAGGTCGTTGGCGCCGTCGCCGATCGCCACGGTCTGGCTCAGCGGCACCCTGGCCTGCTCGGCGAAGCTGCGCAGCAGCCTGGCCTTGCCCGGCCGGTCCACGATCGGCCCGACCACCCGGCCGGTCAGCCGCCCGCCCGCCACCTCCAGGGTGTTCGCGGCGGCGAAGTCGAGGCCGAGGCGCTCCTTGAGGTCGTCGGTGACCTGGGTGAAACCGCCGGAGACCACCCCGACCTGATAGCCGAGCCGCTTGAGGGTACGCACCAGGGTGCGTGCGCCGGGGGTCAGCCGCACCTGGGCGCGCACCTTGTCCACCACCGACACGTCCAGCCCGGCCAGCAGCGCCACCCGGGCGTGCAGCGACTGCTCGAAGTCCAGCTCGCCGCGCATCGCCGCGGCGGTGACCTCGGCGACCTGCGCCTCGCACCCGGCGTGCGCGGCGAACAGCTCGATCACCTCGTCCTGGATGACGGTGGAGTCGACGTCCATCACCACCAGCCGCTGCGCCCTGCGCTGCAGGCCCGACGGCACCACCGCGACGTCCACCCCGCGGGCCGCAGCCGCGACCGCGAGCGCCGAGCGCAGCGCCACCGGCTCGGCGCCGGACACGGCGAACTCCACCGCCGTGACGGGATACTTCGCCAGCCGGAAGATCCGGTCGATGTTGCCGCCGGCGCCGGTGATCACCGCCGTTATGGCCGCAGCCGACTCGGCGGTCAGCGGCCGGCCGAGCACCGTGACATGCGAACGCCCCTCGCCGCGCGGCCGGTTGTCACCGGTCCCGGAGATGATCTCGGCCTGCATCAGCAGGCTCTCGGCCCAGCTGTGCACGGTGGCCCGCAGGTCGCCCTCGGAGCCGGTGCCCGGCGCGGGCGCGGTCACCAGCGCGCACAGCACGATCCGCCCGCGGGTCACCACCTGTTCGATGTCCACCACGTCCACGCCGTAGGCGGCGAGCGTGTCGAAGAGCCCGGCGGTGATGCCGGGACGGTCCTTGCCGAAGATCTTGACCAGAAGGGTCGGCACGTCCGCTGCGGGAACGGCGGCGACAGGCGCGGTCTGCGAGGCGTCGTTCATGGTACCCACACGGTATCCGCCCCGCCCGGACCCCACACCATCCGTCCCGCGTGCCGGACACTCGCCGCAACGAACACGGGGAGAACGCGCGGACAGCAGCCGTCCGCCGTTTCGGCGTCCGTCACCTCCGTCATGTCTTCGTTGCGGGAACGTACCCGGGAGGGCGCTTTCTGTTACGAGACCGGGGCCTGCGATAGTTCCTCCCGATGTTCGCAATCTCTAGACTCCCCTCATGGGGGACAACACGGGGGACAAACAGTGGGGCTTGGGGTGCCTGAACTCGTACTCGAATTGAACGGCCGAACCTGGACGCTCGACGCCTCCCGGTCCTACAGCCTCGGGCGCGACCCGCAGGCCGATCTCGTCTGCGACGACGCCCGGGTTTCGTGGCGGCACGCCACCATCCGCCGTGGCGAACGCAGTTGGGTGATAGAGGACCAGGGAAGCACCAACGGCACCTTTGTGCACGGACAGCGGATCCAGCAGACCGACGTGGGCCCCGGCTCCACGGTCAATCTCGGCAATGCCACCGACGGCCCGCGGCTCAGCTTCACCGGCGGCACGCCGGTCGCGGCGGCCGGCGGCGACGCCTACAGCGCGCATTCCGCGCACGCGCAGCAGCCGCAGCAGTTCTACCCGCCGGCACCGCAGCAGGCCGCGCCCCCGCCGCCGGTGCAGCAGCCGGTCCCGCACATCCCGCCGCCGCAGCACATCCCGCCGCAGGCCCAGCAGGCGCCGCCGCAGCACTACCCGCGGTATCAGCAGGCCGCGGCGCCCGCCCAGCAGGCGGCCCCGCACCCGCAGGCCGTACCGCCGCAGGCCGGCGGCTGGCCGCAGCAGCCGCCGGCGCCCCAGGGCGTACCGCAGCAGCCCGCCGCGAACGGCGCCGCGGCAGCCGGAGGAGGCGACCGCAGCCCGACGACCTTCCACCAGCTCGCGCTGGGCCGGGTCATGCGGATCGGCCGCGCGCTGGAGAACGAACTGGTCGTCTCCGACCTCCAGGTCTCCCGCTACCACGCGGAATTCCGCGCGCACCCCGACGGCCGCTACGAGATCGTCGACCTCGGCAGCCACAACGGCACGTACGTCAACGGCCAGCCGGTCCAGCGGCACCTGCTCGGCCCGAACGACATCGTCGGTGTCGGCCACTCCACTTACCGGCTGGTCGGCGACCGGCTCGAAGAGTTCGTGGACACCGGCGCCGTCTCCTTCTCGGCCCGCCGCCTGTCGGTGACCGTGCCGCACGGCAAGACCACCAAGACGATCCTCAAGGACGTCTCCTTCGGGGTGCCGGAGAAGTCGCTGATCGGGGTGATCGGCCCGTCGGGGTCCGGCAAGTCGACGCTGCTGCGCGCCCTGACCGGCTACCGGCCCGCCGACCAGGGCGAGGTGCTGTACGACAACCGGAACCTGTACAAGCAGTTCGCCGAACTGCGCCAGCGCATCGGCCTGGTGCCGCAGGACGACATCCTGCACAAGGAACTCCAGGTCAAGACCGCACTGCGGTACGCGGCCAAGCTCCGCTTCCCCGGTGACACCGCGTCCGCGGAGCGCGAGGCCCGGATCGACGAGGTGCTGCGCGAGCTCAAGCTCGACATCCACGCGGACAAGCGGATCACCTCGCTGTCCGGCGGCCAGCGCAAGCGTGTCTCGGTGGCGCTCGAACTGCTCACCAAGCCGTCGCTGATCTTCCTGGACGAGCCCACCTCGGGCCTGGACCCGGGCATGGACCGCGATGTGATGAAGCTGCTGCGCGGCCTGGCCGACGACGGCCGCACCGTCCTGGTGGTCACCCACTCGGTGGCGGAACTGGCGCTGTGCGACAAGCTGCTGGTGATGGCGCCGGGCGGCGCCGTCGCGTATTTCGGTCCGCCGGACGAGGCGCTGAATTTCTTCGGCTACGACAATTGGGCCGACGTCTTCTCGGCGTTCGAGACCTACCGCGACTACGACTGGATGGGCCGCTGGCGCGGTTCGCAGCATTACCAGACCTATGCCGCGGACCTTGACGCCGTCGCCCCGCAGGCCGCGCCCTACATACCCCACCAGGTGGCCAGACCGCCCAAACCGCAGGCGTGGGGACCGCAGTTGTGGACGCTGGTGCGCCGCTATCTGTCGGTGATCGCCTCCGACCGCGGCTTCATCGGCCTGATGCTGATCCTGCCGACCGTGCTCGGCGTCGTCAGCCTGCTGATCCCGGCGCACGACGGCCTGGGCTACGGTCCCGCCAGGTCGCACAACCAGAACCGCGACGCGGGCACCATCTTGATGATCATCGCGGTCGGCGCGTGCTTCGCGGGCTCCGCGAACTCCGTCCGTGAGCTGATCAAGGAACGCGTCATCTACGAGCGCGAACGCGCGGTCGGCCTGTCGCGGTCGGCGTACCTGATGTCCAAGGTCATCGTGCTCGGGCTGATCACCGCCGTGCAGGGCGCGATCATCAGCGGCATAGGCTTCGGGCCGCGCAAGAAGATGCCCGCCGAGGGCGTCCTGCTGCACAGCCACCCGGCGGTGGAGATGACCCTGGTCATCATGGCCTTCGGCTTCACCTCGATGATGGTCGGCCTGATCATCTCGGCCCTGGTGAAGACGGCGGAGAAGACCATGCCGCTGCTGGTGATGTTCGCCATCGTGCAGATCGTCTTCACCGGTGTGCTCTTCCAGCTCTACGGCAAGCCCGGTATGGAGCAGGTCGCCTGGCTGATGCCGGCCCGCTGGGCGGTGGCCGCGACCGGCGCCACCGCCGACCTCAACACGCTGCTGCCGTGGGACCAGACGCACCAGACCGTGGACACCCTCTGGAAGCACAACGCCGGCATCTGGGTGCTGGACGTCTTCATGCTGCTCGCCATGGCGGCGCTGTGCGGCGTCGCCGTCGCCCGGCTGCTGCGCCGGCACGAGCCCGAGGTCATGCGGAAGTAGCCGGAAGACGCGCCATGCGAAAAGGGCGGCAGGGACCTTTCGGTCCTGCCGCCCTTTTCGTACGGGCCGGTCAGTACGCCGAGTTGACGTTGTCCATTCCGCCGTAGACGTGCCAGGCGTAGTTGCAGGCCGCGGCGATATTCGCGACCGGGTCGTAGACGTTCCACGAAGTACCCGACACGTGGTACGCGTTGAAGGTCGGGTCGATCGTCTGCAGCAGGCCCTTGGAGGGAATGCCGTTCTGGGCGTTGATATCCCACAGGTTGATGGCGTTGGGGTTGCCCGAGGACTCGCGGATGATGTTGCGGTAAATGCCGTTGTAGGTCGGCACGGGGATGTCGTGCGCGGCCAGGACGGACCGCGCCTCGCGAATCCAGCCGTCGAGGTTGTCGGGGTAGACCACGACCGCGGCCGGCGTGGCGGCGATGGCGACGGTCTTCTTCGGTGCGGCCGCCACCACGGTCTTCTTCGGCGCGGCCTTGACGGCGGTGCGCTGCGTCGAGCGGTTCGCGGCCTCCTTGGCCCTGGCGCGCTCGGCGGCCCGGGCGGCGGCCTTCTTCTTCGCGGCGGCGGCGTTCGCGGCCCGCTGCTTGGCGACGGCTGCGGCGTGCGCCGCCTTCTTCCTGGCTGCGGTGTCGGCCGCCTTCTTCTTCGCCGCCGCGTCGGCGGCGGCCTTCTGCTGGGCGGCCGACTCGTCGGCGGCCTTCTTCTTCGCGGCCGCGTCGTTCCTGATGGCCTGCTGCGAGGCAAGGCTCGCCTGGGCGTCGAGGCTCTTCACCTGCTGGCCGGAATCGACCGAGAAACCGGTCGGATCGCCCTTGGCCTCAGCCGACCCACCGGTCGCCTGGAGACCGGTGACGGCCAGGACAACAGCAGCCGCGGCGGCGGCACCGGCCGCCGTGATCTTGTGCTTCTTGGACAGTCGGCCGATCTTCGGGATCGTGGGGAGCTGCATGGAATGACCTCTTCCGGTTGCGGACGTGAGAATTCTTAGGGCCTCGCAAAACGGGGGTCAATGAACCGTGCTACGAATCGAATTCGTAGATGGCGCCGAACGGGGAGTCACCTCCCCGTATTACCGGGTGCCTGGATGCGCTTTGTATTCCACTAGGCGGCTTAGTATGTGACGCACGTCCTATAGGTCACCTCACACAGCGGCACCCCCTCGGTCGCTTGCGGTGACCGAGGGGGTGCTTTATGTGACGCTTATGGCAGCAGGAGATTCACGTCGCCGAATTCGTGCCACCGGTATCGGTGCCGCAGCGCCTCGGCGTAGACGCGCTCCAGCAGGGCGTCCCCCGACACCGCCCGCAGCATCAGCAGATGCGAGGCCTCCGGCTCGTGCAGCCCGGTCAGCAGACCGTCCACCGCACGCACCCCGCGCTCCGGGGTGATCACCAGCTCCGTCCAGCCCCGCGCCGGGTGCACCACCCCGCGCCGGTCCGCCGCCGACTCCAGCGCCCGTACCGCGGTCGTCCCCACCGCGACCACCCGGCCGCCGGCCGCCCGCGCCGCGTTGACCTGCCACGCCGTCGCCGCCGGCACGGTGTAGGGCTCGGCGTACGGCGGCTCGTACGCCTCGGCCGAGGCCACCCCGGTGTGCAGCACGATCGGGGCGATCTGCACCCCGCGGCTGACCAGCTCCGTCACCAGCGGCGCCGTGAAGGGCCGGCCCGCGCTCGGCATCTCGGCCGAGCCCAGGCCGTCGGGCGCCGCTGTCGCGAAGACCGTCTGGTGGGCGGCGAGCGGCTGGTCCCGCTCGGTGTAGGCGTAGCGGATCGGCCGCCCGTGCCGGTGCAGATGCCGTACCGGGTCGGCCATCGACGGCGACGCCACCCACAACCGGTCCCCGCACGGGTCAAGCGGCTCGTCGAGCACCAGGTGCCCCCCGCCGGCCAGCCGCACCACCGCCCCCGCGGGGCCGCCGGCCCTGCGGACCGTGGAACCCCGGCCGTCGGGGTCGCGCACCTCCACCACCCAGCGCCCGTCGTCCCGCCGGGTCGAGAAGTGCGCCACCACCGGCTCGCCGCCCAGCTCCCCGTCCACCGCCGCCGGCAGCGTCCGGGAGGTGTTCACCACCAGCACGTCACCGGCCCGCAGCAGTCCGGGCAGCTCCCGGAAGGAGTGGTGCGCCACCTCGCCCGCGCCCTGCCGTCCGACCAGCAGCCGCACCCCGTCCCGCCGGGCCGGCGGCGCCGTCGCGAGCGACTCCGGCGGCACCCGCATGCCGCGCAGAACGTTCGGTATGCGCTGCATGTCCGCCATGACTCCTATTCCCCTTGTATGGGGGTCTGCTCCTCGGCTCACCGCGGTCACCTCCCGCCCCGCAGTGACGACGCCGTGTAACGGCCGCTGGCCGCCCCCTCGTCCCCCTCGTCCAGCAGTCGCAGCAGGGCGGGCGCCACCTCCTCGGGCAGCGCCCGCCCGGCGAAGTCCGGGTCGCCCGGCACCGCCGCCGCGTACAGCGCCGTCCGCAGATCACCCGGATCCACCCACCACACCCGCAGCCCCGGTTCCTCCACCGCGAGCACCGCGGACAGCTGGTCGAGCGCGGCCTTGCTCGCCCCGTAACCGCCCCAGTCCTGATACGCCTCCACCGCCGCGTCCGAGCTGACGTTCAGCACCGCCCCGCCGACGGCCCGCAGCGCGGGCAGCGCCTCCTGCACCAGCGCCAGCGGCGCCGCCACATTGACCTCGAACGCCGCCCGCAGCCCCGCCAGCGGCAGTGCGGCCAGCGGCACCAGCGGCTCGGCGCCCAGCGCGCTGGCGTTGTTCACCAGCAGATCCACCCCGCCCAGCGCCCGCGCCGCCGCCACCAGCGCCACGCGGTGCGCCGGGTCCGTGACATCGCCCGGCACCGCCCGTACCGCCGCCGCGGCCCCGCCGCCCGCGGACTCCGCCGCCGTACGCTCCAGGCCGGCCGCCGCCGTCCGCAGCGCCGCCGCGTCCCGCCCGTCCAGCACCAGCTGCCAGCCGCGCCGCGCCAGCTCGGCGGCGAGCGCCCGGCCCAGTCCCCGCGACGCCCCTGTGATGATCGCTACCGGCATGATCCCGCCCTCGCTGTATCGGCCGCCATGAACGCGAAGCGCGCCATGGCGCGGTCCGGCCCGCTGCCCGACCGCCGTGCGGCCCACCGTAGGAACGCACCGCCGCCGGCCGCGTCGGCCGCCCGCCGTACACCGCGCGGTCACTAGGGCGTAGGTCCCAGTGCCCACCGGCGCTCGTCCCTGCGGCGCATAAGGACCGTCACCCCCGCCGGTACGGTGGAGGCATGTCCAGCAGGCCGCCCAGGGGCGGAATCGAAGCGGTCAGCGCCGCGGTCCTGGCGATGAACCGCCGGCTGGAGGTGCGCGAGGTGCTCCAGACCATCGTGACCTCCGCCCGCGAGCTGCTGGCCGCCGAATTCGCCGCGCTCGGCGTGCCCGACGACCACGGCGGCTTCGCGCAGTTCGTGGTGGACGGCATCAGCGACGAGCAGTGGAGGACCATCGGCCCGCTGCCCCGGCAGCACGGCATCCTCGCCGCGATGCTGCACGAGGCCACCCCGCAGCGCCTCGCCGACGTCCGCGACTTCGCGAGCTTCGCCGGCTGGCCGCGCACCCACCCGGTGATGAAGGACTTCATCGGGATGCCGGTCATGGACGGCGAGGACATCCTCGGCGCCCTCTTCCTGGCCAACAAGCTCTGCCCCAGCCGGCCGGAAGCCGGCTGCGGCTTCACCCAGGAGGACGAGGACCTGCTGCGGATCCTCGCCGACCACGCCGCCATCGCCCTGACCAACGCCCGGCTCTACGAGCGCAGCCGCGAGCTGACGCTGGCGGGGGAGCGGGCCAGGATCGCCCACGAGCTGCACGACGCGGTGTCGCAGAAGCTGTTCTCGCTGCGGCTCACCGCCCAGGCTGCGGCGGCGCTGATCGACACCGACCCGGACCGCGCCAAGGGCCAGCTGCGGGAGGTCGCCGGCCTCGCCGCCGAGGCCGCCGACGAGCTGCGGGCCGTCGTGGTGGAGCTGCGGCCCGCCGCCCTCGACGACGACGGGCTGGTCGCCACGCTGCGCACCCAGGCCGAAGTCCTCAACCGGGTGCACTCCGCCGGCGTCACCTTCCAGGCCTGCGAGGTCCGCGCGCTGCCCGCCTCCCAGGAGGAAGCGGTGCTGCGGGTCGCCCAGGAGGCCATGCACAACGCGCTGCGGCACGCCCACGCAGGCACGGTCGCCGTCACCCTCGAAGGCCGCGGCAAGGGCGCCGTACTGCGGGTCCGCGACGACGGCCGGGGCTTCGACCCCGGCTCCGTCCGCCGCGCGGGCCGGCACCTCGGCCTGGTCTCCATGCGGGACCGGGCCGGCGGGGTCGGCGGCCTGCTCACCGTGCAATCGGCGCCCGGCAGGGGCACCGTGATCGAGCTGGAGGTGCCGGGTGGCTGACAAAGTGATCCGTGTCCTGCTGGTGGACGACCACCAGGTCGTACGCCGTGGCCTGCGCACCTTCCTGGAGGTGCAGGGCGACATCGAGGTGGTCGGCGAGGCCGCCGACGGCCAGGAGGGCGCCGCCCGCGCCGAGGAGCTGCGGCCCGACGTCATCCTCATGGACGTCAAGATGCCCGGCACCGACGGCATCGAGGCGCTGCGGCTGCTGCGCGACGCGCAGAACGCCGCCCGGGTGCTGATCGTCACCAGCTTCACCGAGCAGCGCACCGTCGTGCCCGCGCTGCGGGCCGGCGCCGCGGGCTACGTCTACAAGGACATCGACCCGGTCGCGCTCGCCGACGCCATCCGCTCGGTGCACGCCGGGCACGTACTGCTCCAGCCCGAGGTGGCCGGCGCGCTGCTCTCCCAGGACCAGGCCGGCGGCTCGGGCCAGGGCCGCGGCAACGCGCTGACCGAACGCGAACGCGAAGTGCTCACCCTGATCGCCGACGGCCGCTCCAACCGGGAGATCGCCCGCGCCCTGGTGCTGTCGGAGAAGACGGTGAAGACCCACGTCTCGAACGTCCTGATGAAGCTGGACGTCGCCGACCGCACCCAGGCCGCGCTGTGGGCCGTACGCAACGGCGTCGGCGGCTGACACCCGTACGCGACGGCTCCGGCGGCTGACACCCGTAGGCCGGACCCGCCCTCGCGCGCCCCCCCGCGCCGGAACCCTCCCGGCGCGGGGCACGCCCCTGCCGAGGCGCTACGACCTGCGCCGCTCGGCCTCCTCCACGTACGCGTTGTACGCCGCCACCTGCGCCCGCCGCGCGGTCCGCTCCACCGGCCGCAGCAGGTCGGCGCGGGCCGCGATCTGCGAGGCGCTGACCGCAGAGCCGTGGCCGTCGCCCGCGATCTCCACCAGCGCCGCGACCCGCTGCGCCAGCTCCAGCACCCGCACCGCCCGCGGCGGATACCCCGGCGCCAGCACCTCCCGGCCCTTGGCCGCCCGCGCCCGGTACGCCTCCAGCGCCGCGTGCGCGGCCGGACCGCCCGAGCCCGCCACGTCCAGCGCGGCGAGCGCCGCCGTCGCGTCCCGCAGCGCCTCGGCCAGCTCCCGCTCCGCCTCGCCCAGCGAGGGCACATCGGCCGGTGGCGCGTCCCGTACCGGCAGGCAGCGCCACTCCACCTCCACGTGCACATCGCCCGCCGGCCCCGCCTCCCGGACCTCCGGCACCAGGCCGAGCGGCGCCGCGCCGACGGTGAGCACCGCCTCGCCCGCCTCCAGCGCCAGGTCGTTGAAGTCCGGCGGGCCGCTCAGGCCCAGCGGGTGCCCGGCGACCGGCAGCGCCAGCCGCAGCCCGGTCACCCCCAGCGCACGCAGCCGGCCGAGCCCCAGCGTCAGCCCGACGGGGCCGTGCTCGCCCGGCAGCTCTGTGATCCGGTGCACGGCGTCCTGGGCCACGATCCGCTGCGCGACGTCATCGGGAGCGGCAAGTCCGGCAAGCAGGGCATTTCCCCACGCGGTCAGCCGCCCTGAGCGAGGTTCATCAAGCATGCTCCCAGCCTATGGACTGGACCCGTCGTGCGGTGGCGTAAGTTTTCCCCAGGGGATCCTTCCGGGGACGTGCCCCCAGGCACCCCCGGACAGACGAGACTGCAATGGGAGACAACGCGCTCATGAGCGATGTGCTGGAGCTGGTGGACGTATCCGTGGTCCGCGACGGGCGGGCTCTGGTCGACCACGTCTCGTGGTCGGTCGCCGAGGGCCAGCGCTGGGTCATCCTCGGCCCCAACGGCGCCGGCAAGACCACCCTGCTCAATGTCGCGTCCAGCTACCTCTTCCCCACCACGGGCACCGTCTCGATCCTCGGTGACAAGCTCGGCGGCGTCGACGTCTTCGACCTGCGCCCGCGGATCGGCATGGCCGGCGCCGCCATGGCCGAGAAGATGCCGCGCCGGCAGACCGTACTGGAGACGGTGCTCACCGCCGCGTACGGCATGACCGCCACCTGGCACGAGGGCTACGAGCAGGTCGACGAGGACCGCGCCCGCGCCTTCCTCGACCGGCTCGGCATGAACGACTTCCTGGACCGCAGGTTCGGCACCCTGTCCGAGGGCGAGCGCAAGCGCACCCTGATCGCCCGGGCCATGATGTCCGACCCCGAACTGCTGCTGCTCGACGAGCCCGCGGCCGGCCTCGACCTCGGCGGCCGGGAGGATCTGGTCCGCCGCCTCGGCCGGCTGGCCCGCGACCCGATCGCGCCCTCCATGATCATGGTGACCCACCACGTCGAGGAGATCGCCCCCGGCTTCACCCACGTCCTGATGATCCGCCAGGGCAAGCTCGTCGCGGCCGGGCCGATCGAGACCGACCTCACCTCGCGCAACCTGTCCGTGTGCTTCGGCCTCCCGCTGGTCGTCGAGCGCCGCGGCGACCGCTGGACGGCGGCCGGACTCCCGCTGTCCTGACCGCCCCGCGACCCCGGTCCGGCCGGCTCTTTCGGTCTTTGCGCCCCTGCGCCCTGCCGCAACTGCCGCGTGCACCCCTACGATTGAGCCTGTGGACGCATGGGTGTGGTGGCTGATAGCCGCAGTGGGGCTGGGCATCCCGCTGGTGATCACGGCAATGCCCGAGTTCGGGATGTTCGCGGTCGGCGCGGTGGCGGGCGCCGCCGCCGCGGGTCTCGGCGGCGGAATCGTCGCGCAGGTCGTCACCTTCGTGGTGGTGTCCGTCGCGCTGCTGGTCTTCGTACGGCCGCTCGCGTACCGCAACCGGCAGCACGCCGGGCAGCGCAGCGGCATCGATGCCCTCAAGGGCAAGCAGGCGGTCGTCCTGGAAACGGTCGACAGCGGCTCGGACGGCCGGATCAAGCTCGCCGGCGAGGTCTGGTCCGCACGCTCGCTGGAGCAGGGCCGCACCTTCGACCCCGGCCAGCAGGTCGACGTCGTGGACATCGACGGAGCTACCGCCGTCGTGATGTGAGGGCGGAACAGCCCTTCCGGGCCGGGAATTCGCCGAACCCGGCCCGCGGCGGGCAGCTGCTCTGCCAAGATCGATCATGTCGTAATACGCCGAATTTCCGCAGGGCAACCCAGCGCGGGGAGTGGACATGCAGCCCATCATCATCGTCCTGATCATCCTGGTGGTGCTCGTCTTCATCGCGCTGATCAAGACGGTCCAGGTCATTCCGCAGGCCAGCGCCGCCATCGTCGAGCGGTTCGGGCGCTACACCCGCACCCTCAGCGCGGGCCTGAACATCGTGGTGCCGTTCATCGACACCATCCGCAACCGCATCGACCTGCGCGAGCAGGTGGTGCCCTTCCCGCCGCAGCCGGTGATCACCCAGGACAACCTGGTGGTCAACATCGACACCGTCATCTACTACCAGGTGACCGACGCGCGGGCGGCGACCTACGAGGTCGCCAGCTACATCCAGGCCATCGAGCAGCTGACCGTCACCACCCTGCGCAACATCATCGGCGGCATGGACCTGGAGCGCACCCTGACCTCCCGTGAGGAGATCAACGCGGCCCTGCGCGGCGTCCTCGACGAGGCCACGGGCAAGTGGGGCATCCGCGTCAACCGCGTCGAGCTCAAGGCGATCGAACCGCCCACCTCCATCCAGGACTCGATGGAGAAGCAGATGCGCGCCGACCGTGACAAGCGCGCCGCGATCCTCACCGCCGAGGGCATCAGGCAGTCCCAGATCCTCACCGCAGAGGGCGAGAAGCAGTCCTCGATCCTGCGCGCGGAAGGTGACGCCAAGGCCACGGCCCTGCGCGCCGAGGGCGAGGCGCAGGCGATCCGCACCGTCTTCGAGTCCATCCACGCCGGCGACCCGGACCAGAAGCTGCTCGCCTACCAGTACCTCCAGATGCTGCCGAAGATCGCCGAGGGCGACTCCAACAAGCTCTGGATCATCCCCAGCGAGCTCAACGACGCCCTCAAGGGCCTCGGCGGCATGGTCAACCTGCCCGGCGTCGGCAACGGCAACGGCGGTGGGGGCAACGGCGGCGGCGCCACCACCCCCGCGCCCCGCCGCGAGCCCGCACCCCGCCGTGAGGCAGCCCCCTTCGACAAGGACTGAGCGGCCCGCGGGGGCAGCACGCGCTATGACATGATCACAGCGAACCCCTCGACCCGACAGCCGAGGGGGATGTGCACAGATCGAGGCTGTGCACGGATCATGGAGAGCGCAGATGTCCATACCAGAAGCACTGGCCGTCCTCCTCGCGGGAATCGGGGCCGGCACCATCAACACCATCGTCGGCTCCGGCACCCTGCTGACCTTCCCGGTGCTGCTCGCCGTCGGCCTTTCACCGGTGACCGCCAACGTCTCCAACGCGCTCGGCCTGGTCCCGGGATCGATCACCGGCGCCGTCGGCTACCGGCGTGAACTCGTCGGCCAGCGCGACCGGTTGATCCGACTCGGCATCGTCGGCCTGCTCGGCGGCGCCACCGGGGCCGTCCTCCTGGTCACCCTGCCGTCGAAGGCCTTCCACGCCATCGTGCCGGTGCTGATCGCCGCCGCCCTCGTCCTGGTCATCCTGCAACCCCGCCTCGGCCGCGCCGTCCAGGCCCGCCGCGAACGCCTCGGCACCGCCGCCCCCGCCCACGGCGGACCGCTGCTCGTCGCCGGAATGTTCCTGGCCAGCGTCTACGGCGGCTACTTCGGCGCCGCCCAAGGAGTGCTCTACCTCTCCTTGATGGGCCTGCTGCTCGACGAGACGCTCCAGCGCATCAACGGCCTGAAGAACGTGCTCGCCGCCATCGTCAACGGTGTCGCCGCGATCTTCTTCATCGTCGTCGCCCATATGGACTGGGCCGCCGTCGGCCTCATCGCGGTCGGCGCGACCATCGGCGGACTCATCGGCGCCCGGGTCGGCCGCCGGCTGCCGCCCGTCGCCCTGCGCGCCCTGATCGTCGTCGTCGGCGTCGCCGCCATCGTGCAGCTCATCCTCAAATGAGCCGCCCGGCCGGACCCCGCCACCCGACAGAACCCGGCCGCGGCACCCGCACCGGCGTCGTCCGCCGCCCCGCGTCCCGCCTCAGGCCGGCCGCGCCAGCCACTCCGGCAGCCCGGCCCGCTCCCGTACGCCCAGCGCCAGCAGCAGCGCGTCCGCCGGCGTCGGCTCGAACGGCAGCGCCAGCAGCCGCATCCCCGCCTGCTCCGGTGTACGGTCCGCCTTGCGCTGGTTGTCCTCCGCGCACGCCGCCACCGTGTTCAGCCAGGTGTCGCCGCCGCCGCGCGACCGCGGCTGCACGTGGTCCACGGTGGTGGCCCGCCGCCCGCAGTACGCACACCGGTGCCGGTCACGTACCAGCACCCCCCGCCGCGACCACGGAGCCCGTTGTCGGAACGGCACCCGTACGTAGCGGCGCAGCCTGATCACCTGCGGCAGCGGTACGTCCACCTCGGCGGCGCGGATGCGCAGCCCCGGATGCGCCTGCTCCACGACGGCCTTGTCCTGCATCACCAGAACCACGGCGCGCCGCAGCGACACCGTCGACAGCGGCTCGAAGCTCGCATTCAGCACCAGCGTCTCACGCATCCCGCCCACCTCCCGGGGCCTGCTCCGCCCCCCTGGCGAAGTGGCTCCACTGTGCCTGCGCGTTCACGTGCGGACAACGCAATTTCCCCCCGGCGGACAGCGGACGGCCGGGGGTGAGGAGGAGGGAAAGAGCAGCGGAAAAGCGTGCGCCCCGGACACCGGACGTGATGACCGTCCCGGTATCCGGAGCGCGCCGGCCGGCGTGGGCACCCGATCCCCAGACCGGGATCCGGCAGGCCGCGGGGGGCGCGTGGTACCGCCCAGCGCAACGCCCCGCGGCCCCCGCTTGTGCGGTGCCGGCCGGCCCGGCGTCCACCGCGGCCGCCCGGGCGCATGACCGGGGGCGTACGGCAAGCCGGGCAGGCACCACTGTGCGGCGGGCCGCGCCGGGGCGCAACGCATTAACCGCCGGCCGCGGCCGGCCGGACGTCAGCCGCCGGCCGGCACCTCGTACTCGGCGACCAGCTGCGCCCGGCCCAGTGTGTGGAAGCGCAGGTTGAAGCCCACCACGGCGGGCGACGCGTCCGCGTCGGGGCCCAGCTTCTCCTGGTCCACCGCGTAGACGGTGAAGACATAGCGGTGCGGGCCGTCCCCCGGCGGCGGCGCCGCACCGCCGAAGTCCCGGGTCCCGTAGTCGTTGCGCGCGTGCACCGCACCGGCCGGCAGCCCGGGGAAGTCCCCCGACCCCGCGCCCGGCGGCAGCTCGGTCACCGACGCCGGGATGTCGAACAGCACCCAGTGCCAGAAACCGCTGCCGGTCGGCGCGTCCGGGTCGTAGCACGTCACCGCGAAGCTCCGCGTGCCCGCGGGGAAGCCCTCCCACCGCAGCTGCGGCGACGCGTTGGCCGCCGCGTACACCTGGTCGTCCTTGAGCACCGCCCCCGCCGTCACATCGTCGCTCACCACGGTGAACGCCGGCACCGGCGGATGGAAGTCATGGGGGAGCGGTCGCCGCGCTTGCTCGGACACCTCGACACCTCTCGATCGCGGTCGTGAAGCCTTCGGTCCGAGCCTAGGACCCTAGAACCAGTTCCGCTTACCGCCCACCTCGGCCAGCCACTGGTGGAGGTAGGCCGCCCAGTCGGTCTGCTGGTAGGACTGCATGTCCATCACGAACGAGCGGTACGTGTCGCCGCCGCTGAACAGCCCCGGCTTCTTGTCCATCTCCATCACCACGTCCATCTCGTGGCCGTCCGCGACGAAGGTCAGCTCCACTTCCTTGAGCCCCGGGTACTCCGCGGGGGACCGGAACTCGATCTCCTGGTAGAACGGCATCCGCTGCCGGGTCGAGCGCAGCGTCCCCTTCTCCAGGTCGGCGCCGTGGAAGCGGAAGCCGAGCCGCCCGAACGCATCGAGCAGCGCCTCCTGGGCCGGCAGCGGATGGACGTTCACCGGGTCCAGATCACCCTTGTCCACCGCCCGGGCGATCTGCAGCTCGGTCGTCACCCCGACGTCCATCCCGGTCAGATGCCGCCCCATGAACATCGTCACCGGCGTCTCCCACGGCACCTCAAGCCCGAACGGCACCGTGTGGACCGCCCCCGCCTGCAGGACGAACTCCCCGCCGATCTGCTGCCTGTGGAACTCGATGTCGCGGTGGTACTCGGTGTCATTGCCCTGGGCGTCCTTGCCCTCGACCTCCACCTTGGCCCGCAGCCCCACCGACAGCCCCTGGATGCGCTGCTCGACCGAGCCGCCCTGGATCCGCACCTCCCCCTGGACGACACCGCCCGGCGCGACGTCGGTCTGGAACAGCTCGGTCTCCACCGACGCCCCACCCGCACCCAGACTCGCCATCAGCTTCTTGAAGCCCATTACGGACACCCTCCATTGCCGTTTCCTGCCCAGTCCTCGGCGAACCGCGCGAAGTCTACGAACGCAGAGCGCGCCCGGCTGGTTCCACTACGCTCGTGCCCCGTGACCACCGCACCCGAGCGGACTCCGCTGGCCCGCGCGTTCTTCGACCGACCGGTCCTGGAGATCGCCCCCGACCTGCTCGGCCGGCTCCTGGTCCGCCGTACGGACGACGGCCCGATCGAACTGCGGCTCACCGAGGTCGAAGCCTATGACGGCCCCAACGACCCCGGCTCGCACGCCTACCGGGGCCGCACCGGCCGCAACGCCGTGATGTTCGGGCCGCCGGGGCACACCTACGTCTACTTCACCTACGGCATGTGGCACTGCCTGAACATGGTGTGCGGCCCGGAAGGCACCCCCAGCGGAGTCCTGCTCAGGGCCGGCCTGGTCACCGCGGGCACCGACCTCGCCCGCGCCCACCGCCCCACCTCGCGCAAGGACACCGACCTCGCCCAGGGACCGGCCAGGCTCGCCACCGCCCTGTCCGTCGACCGGAGCCTCGACGGCGCCGACGCCTGCGCCGCCGGCGGACCGTTCCGCATCCTCACCGGCACCCCGCCCGACCCCGCCGCGATCCGCACCGGACCGCGTACCGGAGTGGGCGGCGCGGGCGCCGGACACCCCTGGCGCTACTGGATCGACGGCGACCCCACCGTCAGCCCCTACCGGGCACACGCCCCGCGCAAGCGCGGAAATTCCGCAGCACGGCCGGGAGCCGGGACCGCGTAGGCTCGTACCCGCTGTACCCCCACCCTTTGATACGAGGAGACACGGAACCGTGACGGACATCGTCGACGAGCTGCAGTGGCGCGGGCTGATCGCCGTATCCACTGACGAGGACGCACTGCGCAAGGCGTTCGCCGACGGCCCCGTCACGGTCTATTGCGGCTTCGACCCCACCGCCCCCAGCCTCCACCTCGGCAACCTCGTCCAGATCCTCACGATCCGCCGGCTCCAGCTGGCGGGCCACCGGCCGCTGGGACTGGTGGGCGGGGCCACCGGACTGATCGGCGACCCCAAGCCCACCGCCGAGCGGACGCTGAACGACCCTGCCGTCGTCGCCGACTGGGTGGAGCGGGTACGCACCCAGATCGAGCCCTTCCTCTCCTTCGACGGGCCGAACGCGGCCGTCATGGTCAACAACCTGGACTGGACCTCGGGCCTGTCCGCCATCGAGTTCCTGCGCGACATCGGCAAGCACTTCCGGGTCAACAAGATGATCGCCAAGGAGGCGGTGTCCCGCCGGCTCAACTCCGACCAGGGCATCAGCTACACGGAGTTCAGCTACCAGATCCTCCAGGGCATGGACTTCCTCGAGCTCTACCGGCGGCACGGCTGCACCATGCAGACCGGCGGCAGCGACCAGTGGGGCAACCTCACCGCCGGCATCGACCTCATCCACCGGGTCGAGGGCGCCTCGGTGCACGCGCTGGCCACCCCGCTGATCACCAAGGCGGACGGCACCAAGTTCGGCAAGACCGAGGGCGGTGCGATCTGGCTCGACCCCGCGATGACCACGCCGTACGCCTTCTACCAGTTCTGGCTGAACGCCGACGACCGGGACATCCCGACCTACACCCGCATCTTCAGCTTCAAGTCCCGCAAGGAGATCGAGGAGCTGGAGCGCTCCACCGCGGAGCGCCCGCAGGCCCGCGCCGCCCAGCGCGCCCTGGCGGAGGAGCTGACCGCCCTGGTGCACGGGGCCGACCAGTGCGCCGCCGTGGTCGCCGCGTCCAGGGCGCTTTTCGGCCAGGGCGAGCTGGCCGACCTCGACGAGCCCACGCTGGCCGCCGCGCTCAGCGAGCTGCCGCGGGCCGAGGTGAGCGAACTCGCACCGGTCGCCGACCTGTTGGCCCTGGTGGACCTGGTCCCGAGCAAGTCGGCGGCCCGCCGCACCATCAAGGAGGGCGGCGCGTACCTCAACAACGCCAAGGTGACGAGCGAGGACGAAGTGCCCTCCAGCACCGATCTGATCCATGGCCGCTGGCTCGTACTGCGCCGGGGCAAGCGCAACCTCGGAGCGGTTGAACTCCGGTGACACGGCCGGAAATGCACGTTTGAGTGGCGGCCGAGCTTGACTCGGCCGCCACACGTGCGTAACGTAGTCCGAGTCGCCAAAACGGCGGGAGACCTGGTTCACACCGGTTCCCGGCGCCGGAGCGGCCACTCATCTACCCCGATCTCCCGTTCACCGGGCCGATTTTCGGTGCGCCGAAAATCAAATCGATGAACTGAACAGCCGATTATGAATCGGTGCGGGAATCGGGTACGGTGGGACACAACGAAGGGAAAGCCCGGAGGGGCCGGTGAAACGGTCTCGAAGGAAGCGTCCGTTCCTTGAGAACTCAACAGCGTGCCAAAAGTCAACGCCAGATATGTTGATACCCCGTCGCGTGCCTCAGTTTGTGGGTGCGTGATGAGG